>NZ_DCLI01000090.1:0-241 GCF_002320975.1 Clostridium sp. UBA1652 | reverse complement strand
AGGAGACTACTTCCATGACTTCGTAGGCCCACTTGGAGTACCTTCAGAAATGGTACATGAAGACTTAGAGGAGTTAAAGAAAAAGAAAATAGTATTCATAGCAGGTGGAGTTGGAACAGCACCAGTATATCCACAAGTAAAGTGGCTAAATTCAAAAGGAATTAATGTAGATGTTATAGTAGGGGCAAAAAGTAAAGACATATTAATATTAGAAGAAGAGATGAGAGAAGTAGCAGGAAAC
>NZ_DCLI01000058.1:0-7412 GCF_002320975.1 Clostridium sp. UBA1652 | reverse complement strand
ATTCTTCAATTCTTCAATAGGCATTTTCTCTTTTTAGAGATTTATTAGCAAGCTCTTTTTTTAATATTGTTGAGTTTTTTAAAGGGTAGTCTACTTTTTTGCCTGTTTATTATTCATCTTTTAATAAAAAATTCTATTTTTTCTAATACAGAGTTGTATAATGAATTCTTTTTAAGCACTACCCTATTTATGCAAGTTTATACTACTTTTCTTATGTTTATTTATCAATAAATTTATAAATTAAAATGTATATTATCATCTGTAAACCTATACTTTAATGTATAAATATAAAAATAACTAATTTTTATAAATAAATATTGCATAATTATTCATAAAGTTCTATAATATTAAATATCTTAAATATGGAAATTACGGGGGTTGTAAAATGAAAAAGTACAATAAAGTTTTATTAGCATATTCTGGTGGATTGGATACATCTATAATTATTCCATGGCTTAAGGAAACTTACGGATGTGAAGAAGTAATAGCTGTTGTTGGAGATGTAGGACAAGGTGATGATGAACTTGAAGGTTTAGAAGAAAAAGCAATCAAAACTGGTGCTTCTAAAATATATATAGAAAACTTACAAAAAGAATTTGTTGAGGATTATATATTCCCAACTTTAAAAGCTGGTGCAACTTATGAAGGAAAATATCTTCTTGGAACTTCTTTTGCAAGACCTGTAATTGCAAAAAGAATGGTTGAAATAGCTAAAGCTGAAGGAGTAGATGCTATAGCTCATGGATGTACTGGTAAAGGTAATGACCAAGTACGTTTTGAACTTACTATAAAAGCTTTTGCTCCAGAGCTTCCTGTTGTTGCTCCTTGGAGAATATGGGATCTTAAATCAAGAGAAGAAGAAATAGCTTATGCTATTGAAAAAAATGTTCCTATAAAAATAACTTACGAAACAAACTATTCTAAAGATAAAAACTTATGGCATTTAAGTCATGAAGGTTTAGATCTTGAAGATCCAGCTAATGAACCAAAATATGATGAAATATTAGAAATGGGAGTTTCTCCTGAAAAAGCTCCTGATGTACCAACTTACGTTACTGTTAGCTTTGAAAAAGGAATTCCTGTAGCTGTAAATGGTGAAAAAATGGATGGGGTATCTATAATAAAAGCTCTAAACAAAGTTGGTGGAGAAAATGGTGTTGGAATTATAGATATGGTTGAAAATCGTTTAGTAGGAATGAAATCAAGAGGAGTATATGAAACTCCAGGTGGATCAATTCTTTACTACGCTCATAAAGAATTAGAATATTTATGTTTAGATAGAGAAACATTACATTATAAAGAGCAAATAGCTTTAAAATTTGCTGACTTAGTTTATAACGGTCAATGGTTTACTCCTCTTAGAGAAGCTCTTTCTTCTTTTGTTGATAAAACTCAAGAAACAGTAACTGGAGATGTTAAGCTTAAGTTATATAAAGGAAATATAGTTTCTGCTGGTTCTACTTCTCCATATACCTTATATTCAGAAGAATATGCAACTTTTGGTGAAGATTCAGTATACGATCAAAATGATTCAGCAGGATTCATAAATCTATTTGGATTACCAGTAACAGTTAAAGCAAAAATGGACGCAAAAGTGAATGGAGTGAAATAATTATGAAACTTTGGGGTGGAAGATTCCAGAAGGCAGTTGATAATTTAGTAAATGACTTTAACTCTTCTATTAGAACAGACGGAAGAATGTTTAAGGAAGATATAGATGGAAGCTTAGCTCATGTAAAAATGCTTATAGCACAAGACATCATCCCAAAACAAGATGGGGAAAAAATTATCTCAGGTCTTACTGAAATAAGTAAAAGGATTGAAAATGGGGTTATTGAAATTGATCCTTCTTCTGAGGATATACACTCCTTTATAGAAGCAACTCTTACTTATTACATTGGGGATGAGGGTAAAAAGCTTCATACTGGAAGAAGCAGAAATGATCAGGTTACTTTAGATACAAGATTATATTTAAAAAAGGAACTAAAGAACTTAATTAATGTAATCCTATCATTTGAAGAAACTCTTTTAATAAAAGCAGAAGAAAACATAGATACAATAATGCCTGGCTATACTCATATGCAAAAGGCTCAACCTATAACTTTTGCTCATCATTTACTTGCTTATGGTGAAATGTTTAAAAGAGATTTAGGTAGAATAAAAGATACTTTAAAAAGAATGGACGAAATGCCTTTAGGAAGTGGTGCACTTGCTACTTCCACTTATCCTATAGATAGAGAGATGGTTGCAAAAGAACTTGACTTCGCCTCTATTAGTTTAAACAGTTTAGATGCTGTTTCTGATAGAGATTATGTTATAGAGACTTTATCTGCTCTTTCAATGATAATGATGCATCTTTCAAGATTTTCTGAAGAAGTTATATTATGGTGTACTCACGAGTTTAGCTTCATTGAATTGGATGATGCCTACTCTACTGGAAGCTCTATAATGCCTCAAAAGAAAAATCCTGATGTTGCTGAGTTAGTTAGAGGTAAAACTGGAAGGGTTTATGGGGATTTAATCACTCTTCTTACTCTAATGAAGGGAATTCCTCTTGCTTATAATAAGGATATGCAAGAAGATAAGGAAGCTTTATTTGATGCACTAGACACAGTATTTTTATCTATAAAGACTTTCAATGGAATGTTAAAAACCATGAGAATCAAAAAAGATAATATGAGAAAAGGTGCCTTAGGTGGATTCACAAATGCTACTGATGTAGCTGATTACTTAGTTAAAAAAGGTGTTGCTTTTAGAAATGCACATGAAGTTGTTGGGGCCATAGTACTTCACTGCATTAATAAAGGAATAAATATAGAAGAGCTTTCTTTAGAAGCTTTAAAAGAATTTTCATCTTACTTTGAAGAAGATATCTATAATGCTATCTCTCTTGAAACCTGTGTTGAGGAACGTAAGGTCATTGGAGGACCAAGTTCTAAATCAGTTAAGATTCAATTAGAAGCTTTAAAGAATTTCATAGATAGTAATAAAATAATATAGTTTTTCAAAGGCGAAAAAGGGGGTATTTATTTTGGTAAAGGTCGGAATAATTGGGGGAACAGGATATGTAGGTGCTGAACTTATAAGACTTCTTATGAATCATAAGGAAGTTATAATCTCAGGAATATCCTCTGTAAGCTTTAGTGGGCAAGATATATCTAGCATATACCCAAGCTTTTATAATATAACTTCACTTATATGTACAGATGAAGACGCGGTAATCGAAAAAAGTGATGTTATTTTTGCTGCTCTTCCTCATGGCTTAAGTGAACATATAGCAAAAAAAGTATTAGATAAAAATAAAATCTGCATAGATATGGGGGCAGATTTTAGACTTTCTGATGAAAATGTATATAAGAAATGGTATGGCAAAAGCTTTGATTTATCTGAATTACATGGTAAGGAAGTATACGGACTTCCTGAGCTTAATAGGGCTAAGATTAAAGAAACAAAGCTTGTTGCAAATCCAGGGTGTTATGCAACTTCTATAGAGCTTGCACTACTTCCTCTTATATCAAAAGGACTAATCGAAGAAAATGGAATTATAGCTGATTCTAAATCTGGTGTGTCTGGAGCGGGAAGAGCTCTTAGTCAAAGCTCTCATTTTACAGACTGTAATGAAAGCTTAAGTGCTTATAAAATAGCTAATCATAGACATACACCTGAAATTGAAGAAGTTTTAAATTCTGCTTCTTTAGATAAAAAGGTAAAGTTAATTTTTACACCTCACCTACTACCTATTAATAGAGGCATATTATCTACGATATATACTACTCCAAAGGAGAAAATAGATCTTGTAGATATCCATAAGGAATTTAGTGAATTTTATAGCACGGAACCTTTTGTGAATGTACTTCCACTCGGTGAAGTAGCTAAAATTAACAATGTTAGATTATCTAACTACTGCCAAATATCTCTTCATTATGATGAAGACAGCAATAAATTAATATTAATATCTTGTATTGATAATATGATTAAAGGTGCCGCTGGACAAGGAATCCAGAATATGAATATCCTCTTAGGTTTTGATGAAAAAGAAGGATTAAATACTATAGCACCAGCATTTTAGACATCTGCATATGACTAAGGGGGTTATTTAATTGAATATAAACATTATAGAAGGAGGGGTAACCTCTCCTAAAGGATTTCTTTCTTCTGGCATACATGCTGGAATAAAAAAAGATAAAAACAAAAAGGATCTTGCATTATTAGTTTCAGAAAAAATCTGTAATGCAGCTGGAGTTTACACAAAAAACAAGGTTAAGGGGGCTCCACTTTTAGTTACTAAAGATCATTTAATAGATAATAAAGCTCAAGCAGTAATAATAAATAGTGGAAACGCTAATACCTGTACTGGGGAAAAAGGTCTTATAGCCGCTGAAACTATGTGTTCTCTTGTGGCTAATTCTTTAAACTATAAAACTGAAGATGTATTAGTTGCTTCTACTGGTGTTATAGGTGTTCAGCTTAACGTTAAGCCTATAGAAAACTCTATGACTTCTCTAATAGATGAACTAAGCCCAGAAGGTTCTCTATCTTCTGCTGAGGCTATAATGACTACTGATACCTTCTTAAAGTCACTCTCAATCAAGTTTGAGTTATCAGGTAAAGAAGTTACCTTAGGTGCAATGGCAAAAGGGTCTGGAATGATTCACCCTAACATGGCAACTATGTTATCTTTTATAACTACAGACGCTAATATAAGCTCTGCTCTATTAGATAAAGCTTTAAAAGATACTGTTAATATAAGTTACAACAGAATATCTGTAGATGGAGATTCTTCTACAAATGATATGGTTGTTATATTAGCAAACGGTCTTGCTGAAAATACTCTAATAGATAGTGAAAATGAAGATTATCTAATATTTGTAGAGGCTTTAAAAACTTTAAACATAACCTTAGCTAAATTGATTGCTAAAGATGGTGAAGGTGCTACAAAGTTAATTGAATGTACTGTTTCTAATGTTTCTAGTGAAGAAATTGGAGAAAAGTTATCTAAATCAGTTATATCTTCAAGCTTAGTTAAAGCAGCTATTTTTGGCAGTGATGCTAACTGGGGAAGAGTTTTATGTGCTCTTGGATATGCTGATGTTGATGTAGATTTATCAAATATCGATATCTTCTTTGAAAGTTCTAAAGGAACTATAAAGGTATGTGAAAATGCTTTTCCTGTAAACTTCTCAGAGGAACTAGCAAAAGAAATACTATTAGAAAAAGAAATTAAAATATTAGTTGATATGAAATCTGGTTCCCACTCTGTTTCTTGTTGGGGATGCGATTTAACTTATGACTATGTAAAAATCAATGGAGATTACAGATCCTAAAGGAGGAACCTAGAGTTGAATTACAATGAAAGAGCCAATATTTTAGTGCAAGCATTACCTTACATCCAGCAGTATAAAGGCAAGACTGTTGTTGTTAAATATGGCGGTAATGCCATGATTAGTGATGAACTTCGTGAAGGGGTTATAGCTGACTTAGTTCTTATGAACTATGTAGGAATTAATGTTGTGGTAGTGCATGGTGGCGGTCCTCATATCTCCTCTTATCTAAAGAAAATAAACAAAGAAAGTGTTTTTATAGATGGATTAAGATACACAGATGATGAAACCATGGATATAGTTCAAATGGTTTTAGGAGGAAAAGTAAACAAAGACTTAGTAAAGTTAATTGAAGCTTCTGGTGGAAAAGCTATTGGCCTATCTGGTATGGATGGTTCCATGATTCAAGCCAAAAAAATCTCTTCAGAAGTTGATCTTGGTAATGTAGGTGAAATTACAAAAATTAATACTGAAATCATTAAAAACTCTATAGCTAACGGATACATTCCAGTGATAGGTAGTATAGCTACAGGTGAGGAAAATAAAGTTTATAATATTAATGCAGATACTTGTGCATCTAAAATAGCCTCTGCTTTAAAGGCTGAAAATTTAATTCTTCTTACAGATGTACCTGGAGTTATGCTTGATCCTAAAGAACCATCAACTTTGATTTCAGAATTAAGATTACACGAAATCCCTCGTCTTTATATGGATAATGTTATAAAGGGAGGAATGATTCCTAAGGTTAACTGTTGTGTAGAGTCAGTTAGAATGGGAGTTAAAAAGGCTCAAATAATTGATGGAAGAGTTCCACATGCACTTATACTTGAGTTATTCTCAAAAGATGGCATAGGAACAATGATTTATTAGGAGGATGTTGAAATGAATGATTTAATTGGGGCAAAAGAATATCTTATGAACACCTACCCTTTCCTTCCTGTAGTTTTTTCTCATGGAAAGGGAGTAAAACTTTTTGATAGTGATGAAAAAGAATATCTAGATCTTACATCTGGTATAGGTGTTTCTTCCCTTGGTTATGGAGACGAAGCTTGGGTAAATGCAGTTACTGCTCAACTAAATAAGATAACTCATGTATCTAATATATTTATGTCAGAACCAACTTTAAAATTAGCTGAAAAAATAACTTCTCTATCTGAAATGAGCAAGGTATTTTTCTCTAATTCTGGAGCTGAAGCTAACGAAGGTGCTATAAAACTTGCTAGAAAATATAGCTACGATAAATATGGTGAAGGAAGAAGTACTATAATAACTTTAAACAATAGCTTTCATGGACGTACTATTACTACCCTAAAAGCTACTGGACAAGAAAAGTTTCATAAATACTTTTACCCATTTACTGAAGGCTTTAAGTACGTAGACGCTAATGATTTAGGTTCTTTAGAAGAATCTGTTGATAATAGCGTATGCGCAATTATGATAGAAGCTATTCAGGGTGAAGGCGGTATAAGACCTTTAAACCAAGAATTTATAGATAAAATATTTGATATAGCTAAAGAAAAAGATATTTTAGTCATATTTGATGAAATTCAATGTGGTATAGCTAGAACCGGTAAACTATTTGGTTTTAATCATTTTAATGTTAATCCTGATATTGTAACTGTTGCAAAAGGTTTAGGTGCTGGTCTTCCTATAGGTGGTATTCTTTGTAATGAAAAACTAAAAGACACCTTCTCTTTTAGTGATCATGGTTCAACCTTTGGAGGAAACCCCGTAGCTACTGCTGGAGCAATTGAAGTTTTAAATGCAGTATCTAGCGAAGGATTTATGGATGAAGTTCTTGATAAAGGTAACTTTATTAAAGAATTTTTAGAAAACTCTTCTACTTCTAATATAGTTGAAGTTAGAGGAAAAGGGCTAATGATTGGAATAGAGATAAATGGAGAAGCGTCTAAAGTTCAAAAAGAAGCCTTGGAAAAAGGTCTTTTAGTTCTTACTGCTGGGCCTAAAGTTGTTAGACTTCTACCCCCATTAGTAATTTCAAAAGAAGACTTAAAGATTGGATTAGAGATATTAGTAGATATAATAAAAAACATTTAATTTATGAGGGGGGTTAACCTGAAACTTAAAACT
>NZ_DCLI01000061.1:0-24377 GCF_002320975.1 Clostridium sp. UBA1652 | reverse complement strand
CTTAGGAATATATATAGATATATATCTTTCTATATAACTATATATAGTGTTAATGCGGTTTTGAAGGTTATAGCCTCTAAACTATAACCTAAAAGTTATAAGATTTCTTTAAGTTAATCTTCAGAAAATGCATTAGCTTGTTGCTAGTCTAACTCCAAGATTAAAGGCATTTTCACAATCTATTGGGAATTGTTCATCTTTTATTTTAGCTTTATGCACTTCATTAAATTTAGTGGCTTCATATTTAGAATAATCGTCAAATTGATAGGTATCTGCAGAAACTAAATATTCTGACTCTCCATTAAGAATTTGAAGGCTGCCCTTATATCTATTAAATAAAACATCATAATCTATTTTTTCTATAAAATCTTTTGGAACATTCATAGTATAAATAAATCCAGACGATATTGTTTTAGGGAATACTGATCGTGAACCCTCATTATAGGAAAGGTTAGAAAATAATAAACGCTCTAAAAAGGACTGCATTTCTCCAGTAATATTGCCAAAGTATATAGGAGAACCTAAAATTAAGGCATCACATTTAGAAACTTTTTCTAAAACCTCAGTTAAATCATCTTTTATAGCACATCTAGCTATAAATTTTGTATTTTTTCTTTTACAAGCAAAACAGCTAATACAACCTTTAAAATTTAAATCATATAAATGTATTAATTCTGTTTGGGCACCTACAGAACTTGCTCCTTCTAAGGCTTTGTTTAATAAAGTAGCTGTGTTTTTAGTTTTTCTTGGGCTACCATTAATAGCAAGAATTTTCATGTTTAAAATCAACTCCTCAAAAATATAGTTTAACTTTAACACAATTATATCAAAAGTAAGAAAAGGATGGTATTAAGTTTATATACAATCCTTAAAACACCTATATTTCTTCTAGAGCAGATTTAGCTATAAGAATATCTTGTTCAACACTTCCACCACTAACCCCTATAGCCCCAACTATATGTCCATTTATAATAATGGGAATTCCTCCACCTACTGCAGTGATATTTTTTATGTTTTCTAAAGTATAGAGAGGCTTTCCAGGTAATATAAGTTCTGATAGATTTTCAGTTGACATTTTTGTTGCAACGGAAGTATATGCTTTATTTAGAGATAAAGAAACACTTATTAAAAGAGCATCATCCATTTTATGTTGAGCAATTAAATTTCCACCCTCGTCAACTATAGTAATAACTACAGGAATATTTATTTCTTTAGCTTTATTTTCAGCTTTATCTAATAATTTTTTGGCTATATCTAAGGTAAGTTTATTTGGTTTTAATGAACTAACTAAGTCTGAGGTTATTTTTTTTACCATATCTTCATTAATCATTTAAATAACTCCTATATTAAATAAATTTTATCTACCATAAAGCTATTATATAATTTGCATTATCTTTATACAGGTAAATTAGAAATTTATAATTTGTAAAATTAAAACCAAGACTTAAATTTACCTAATTTTAGTTACAATAGTGTTATTAATGTTTTTAGTGGATGTGTTACCATATTAATTATCAGATATTGTAAACTAGGGGGATAATCATGAGATTAAAAGATATTGAATTAAATAAAGCAGATTTAATGAGAATAATACAAGAAACTGTTCCAGGTAAACAAATAACTATGGCTCATGTGATAGCAAGTCCTGATTCTATAATATACAAAAAGCTTGGATTAGATCCTAAGATTGATTATAATAGGGCAGCGATAGGTATATTAACTGTTACTCCAAGTGAAACTGCTATTATTGCAGCAGATATTGCAATTAAAACTTCTGCTATAGATATTGGCTTTATTGATAGATTTAGTGGAACTTTAATTATCACAGGAATGATATCGGATGTGTCTATAGCTTTAGAATCTATTTTGAGTTATGCACAAAATACTTTAGATTTTGATGTTTGTAATGTAACTAAAGCGTAGGTGGCAAAATGAAAAAGATTATGTTTGTAGGAAGAACTGGAGCTGGTAAAACTACATTAACTCAAGCTTTGAAGGGAAAAGAAATAAGCTATCACAAAACCCAGTATATTAATAATTTTGATGTTATTATAGATACCCCAGGAGAATATGCAGAAAATAGAACTTTAGCTAGGGCATTAATATTATATTCATATGAGGCTGATATTGTAGGACTTCTTATGAGTTCTCTTGAAGAATATTCTTTATATAGTCCTAATATAGCTGCTGGTGCAACTAGAGAGATTATTGGAATTGTAACTCAAATAGATAAAAAGGATTCTAGACCAGATTTAGCAGAGGAATGGTTAAGACTTGCAGGCTGTAAAAAAATTTTTCATATAAGTTCCTACACAGGTGATGGAATAGCTAATCTAATAGACTATTTAAAGGAAGATGGAGATATACTTCCTTGGGATAAAAAGTTTTAAATTTACAATGAAAAGGTTTAAATTTTACAAACTTTGAATAAGGAGGGGAAAATGAGAAAAATTTTGATGTTGGCAGGTGATTATACAGAAGATTATGAGGTGATGGTACCTTTTCAAGCATTAGAGATGGTGGGATTTAAAGTAGATGTGGTATGTCCAGATAAAACCGAAGGAGAATATATTAAAACTGCGGTTCATGACTTTGAAGGGGATCAGACTTATAGTGAAAAGCTTGGTCATAACTTTTTACTTAACTGTTCTTTTAGTTATTTAAAACTTGAAGAGTACGATGGTCTTTATATAACAGGGGGACGGGCACCTGAGTACTTAAGGCTTAATAAAAGAGTTATAGATATAGTAAGATATTTTATGGAACTAAATAAGCCTGTAGCTGCTATTTGTCATGGAATTCAGATTTTAACAGCAGCTGATGTTGTAAAGGGAAGAAGATTAACTGCATATAATGCAATAAAACCAGAAGTTATAATGGCTGGTGGTGTGTTTATAGATAAGAATGCAGATGAAACAATTGTAGATGGGAACTTGGTAACAGCTCCAGCATGGCCTGGTAATACTACTATATTAAGAGATTTTCTTAAGCTTTTAGAGGTTAAAATAAAATTATAATTTTGATAGTTTTTAAGCATGAAAGTAATTTATATTAAGTTACTTTTGTGCTTTTTTTAATTTTTACATAGTTTTAATTTTACAATATTTAAGTTTGAAAAGTATTACATGGATTTTGAGCGTGTACTATATAATGAGGTTGCACGAAAAAAGTTTTTATAATTCTAAAGGAGGAATTAAATTGATATCTAAAGGATTTTCAAAACCAACTGAAAGAGTAGAAAGATTAAAAAGAATGATTGTTGATGCAACACCATATGTAGAATCAGAAAGAGCGGTGCTTGTAACAGAGTCATATAAAGAAACTGAAGGTTTATCTCCTATATTAAGACGTGCTAAAGCTGTAGAAAAAATATTCAACAATTTACCTGTTACTATTCGTCCAGATGAGTTAGTAGTAGGTGCTATTACTAAAAATCCACGTTCAACTGAAATATGCCCAGAATTCTCATATGAGTGGGTGGCTAAAGAATTTGATACAATGGCTACAAGAGTTGCAGACCCATTTGAGATTCCAAAGGAAACTGCTAGAGAGTTAGAAGAAGCATTTAGCTATTGGGAAGGAAAGACTACAAGTGCTCTTGCAGATTCTTATATGTCTCAAGAAGCTAAAGATTGTATGTCTAACGGAGTATTTACTGTAGGAAACTATTTCTATGGTGGAGTAGGTCATATATGTGTTGATTATGGCAAGATATTAAAGAAAGGTTTTAGAGGAATTATTGCTGAAGTAGTTGAAGCAATGAATAGAATGGATAAAAAAGATCCTGACTATATAAAGAAACAACAATTCTATAATGCAGTGATTATTTCTTATAATGCAGCAATTAACTTTGCTCATAGATATGCAAATAAAGCTAGAGAATTGGCAACAGTAGAATTAAACCCAACTAGAAAAGCTGAGCTTTTACAAATAGCTGCTAACTGTGATAAAGTTCCTGAAAACGGTTCAAGTAACTTCTATGAAGCGTGTCAATCTTTCTGGTTTATTCAAATAATGGTTCAAATAGAGTCTAACGGACATTCAATTTCACCAGGACGTTTTGACCAATACATGTATCCATACTTAAAAGCTGATAAAGGAATTTCAAAAGAGTTTGCTCAAGAACTAGTTGACTGTATTTGGATAAAACTTAATGACATAAATAAAACTCGTGATGAAATATCAGCTCAAGCATTTGCAGGATATGCAGTGTTCCAAAATCTTTGTGTTGGTGGACAAAATGAAGAAGGATTAGATGCTACAAATGAAGTTTCTTATATGTGTATGGAAGCAACTGCACATGTTAAGTTACCAGCACCATCTTTCTCTATCCGTGTATGGCAAGGTACTCCAGATGAGTTCTTATTAAGAGCTTGTGAAGTAGCTAGATTAGGTTTAGGGGTTCCAGCTATGTACAATGATGAAGTTATTATACCTTCATTAGTAAATAGAGGAGTTTCTCTTAGAGATGCACGTAACTACTGTATTATAGGTTGTGTTGAGCCTCAATGTCCAAATAAGACAGAAGGTTGGCATGATGCAGCATTCTTTAATGTAGCAAAAGTATTAGAAATTACATTGAATAACGGTAAGGTAGGAAATAAGCAATTAGGCCCTGCTACTGGAGAGATGACAAGCTTTAAGAGTATAGATGATTTCTATGTGGCATTTAAGAAACAAATGGAATATTTCGTTTATTACCTAGTTGAAGCAGATAACTGTGTTGATTATGCTCATGCAGAAAGAGCACCACTTCCATTCTTATCAGCTATGGTTGATGATTGTATAGGAAGAGGTAAATCAGTTCAAGAAGGTGGAGCAATCTACAACTTTACTGGTCCTCAAGCATTTGGAGTTGCTGATACTGGAGACTCTGTATATGCAATACAAAAACATGTATTTGAAGACAATACTATAACAATGGAACAACTTAAAACCGCATTAGATGCTAACTTTGGCGCTTGTGAAGAAACTGTTGCATGTACAAGTACTAGCACTATGGATGCTACTGAAATGCAAATATATGAAGCAGTTAAGAAGATTTTAAGTAATGCTGGGTCTATAGATTTAGCTGATATCCAAAATCAAGTTATTTCTGGATTTAAAGCATCTCAATCTCAAGTTTCAGGAGATTTTGAAAGTATAAGAAGACTTTTAGATAATACTCCTTCTTTCGGAAATGATATAGATGAAGTTGATATGGTTGCACGTAAATGTGCTCAATTATATTGCTTTGAAGTAGAAAAATACACAAATCCTCGTGGAGGTCAATTCCAAGCAGGAATCTACCCAGTATCTGCAAACGTATTGTTTGGTAAAGATGTTGCAGCATTACCTAATGGAAGACCAGCGAAGAAACCACTTGCAGATGGTGTATCACCAAGATCAGGAAAAGACCATTCAGGTCCAACAGCAGCAGCAAATTCAGTTGCTAAATTAGACCACTTCGTAGCTTCTAATGGTACTCTTTATAATCAAAAATTCTTACCATCAGCAGTTGCTGGAGATACAGGATTACAAAACTTCTCATCTGTAGTAAGAAGTTACTTTGATCATAAAGGTATGCATGTTCAATTTAATGTTATAGACAAGCAAACATTATTAGCAGCTCAAAAAGATCCACAAAAATATAAAGATCTAGTTGTTCGTGTTGCTGGATATAGTGCTCAATTCGTAGTACTAGCAAAAGAAGTGCAAGATGATATTATAAGCCGTACAGAACACACACTATAATCTTAAAAATCCCTTATAAGTTTTATAAGGTTAAGGGAGATGAGCATAATGAATACGATTAATTATAGAACTGAAGGAACTGTGTTTGATATACAAAGATTTTCAATACACGATGGACCAGGAGTTCGTACCATAGTATTTTTGAAAGGATGTCCTTTATCATGTTTATGGTGCAGCAATCCTGAATCGCAAAAATTAAAACCCGTTTTAATGTATCAATCAATGAATTGTATTCATTGTGGAAAATGCATTTCAGCATGTAAGTTAGGTGCTATAAATCCTAATAACAAGAACTTTATAGATAGAGATATTTGCACAGCATGCGGTGAATGTGTAAATGTGTGTCCAACAAGTGCTTTAACTTTAAAAGGTAAAAAAATGACTGTAGAGCAGGTTATAAAAGAGCTTAAGAAAGACGCTATAGTATATAGACGTTCAGGAGGCGGAATTACCTTATCTGGAGGAGAACCTTTAGTTCAGTCAGAATTTGCAAGAGAATTATTAAAAGCTTGTAAGGCGCAAGGATGGCATACAGCTATAGAAACTACAGCTTATGCAAATACAGAAACTATTGAAGAAGTATTTCCTTATATTGATTTAGCGCTAATGGATATAAAAAGTGTAGATAGCGAAATGCATAAAAAATATACAGGAGTTCCAAATGAAAAGATTCTAGAAAATGCTAAACTGGTTTCTAAAATAACCAAAATGGTAGTTAGAGTACCTTTAGTACCTGATTTTAACTCAAGTGAGAAGGATATTTTAGAACTTTGTGACTATGTTAAAACACTTAATGATATTAATACAGTTCATTTATTACCATATCACACTTATGGCGAAAATAAGTATGATTTGCTTGGAAGAGATTATCTTATGAAAAAGACAAGAGCTTTTGCTTTAGGTGAGGTTGAAAAACTTCAAAAAATCATAGAAGAGCAAGGAATTAAGTGTGTTATTGGTGGCTAATTATTATATTTTAAGGATGGAGGATTTAAAATGGATCAACAATTGATCGAAAAAGTAATGAAACAGGTTTCTAGTGAATTAGGAATTCCTCTAAAGGAAGAAAAAAGTGAGGTTAAAGAAAGCTGCAAAACTTCTGGAATAGGAGTTACAGAATTTGTAGGTACTGCAATTGGTGACACTATTGGATTAGTTATTGCTAGCGTAGACCCTTTACTTACAGATGTTATGAAATTAGGTAAATATCGTTCTATAGGAATTATAGGTGGTAGAACTGGCGCAGGTCCACAAATAATGGCAGTAGATGATGCTGTAAAGGCTACAAACACAGAAGTAATTTCTGTTGAACTGGCAAGAGATACTAAGGGCGGTGCAGGTCACGGAAGTTTAATTTATATAGGAGCTGATGATGTTTCAGATGCTAGAAGAGCAGTTGAAATAGCTCTTGCAAGTTTAGATAAGTATTTTGGAGATGTTTATGCTAATGATGCAGGACATTTAGAGTTCCAATATACAGCTAGAGCAAGTTACTGCTTAGAAAAAGCTTTTGGAACTCCACTTGGAAAAGCTTTTGGTATGGTTTGTGCAGGACCAGCTGCTATAGGAACTGTTTTAGCAGATGTTGCTGTTAAGGCTGCAAATGTTGATGTAGTTGGATATTGTTCACCAGGTGGTGGAACTAGTTACTCAAACGAAGTTATATTAACTTTCAGCGGTGATTCAGGAGCTGTTAGACAAGCTGTTAGAGCATCTATAGAAGTTGGTAAGAAACTATTAGGGGCTTTAGGAGATGAACCTAAGTCATCTACAACACCATATATCTAAGAAAATAAAAATAAGGATTACCTAAAATTTAAGGAGGCATATATATGAATTCAGATGCATTAGGAATGGTTGAGACAAAAGGATTAGTTGCAGCTATAGAGGCAGCAGATGCTATGGTTAAAGCAGCTAACGTTAATTTAATAGGATATGAAAAAATAGGTTCAGGGTTAGTAACAGTTATGGTTCGTGGAGATGTTGGAGCTGTTAAGGCAGCTACTGATGCAGGAGCAGCTTCTGCAAGATTAGTAGGAGAGGTAGTATCTATACACGTTATTCCTCGTCCACATACAGACACTGAAAAAATTCTTCCTAAATTTGTATAGAAGATAATAGAGCAGGAGGTATAGGATGGAAATAGATGAAAAAACACTCAAAGAATTAGTAAATAGAGTCATAGAATTATTTCAATCCGAAAGCTCTAGGCAAAATATTATTGTTCCTAAAAAGAAACTATATGTTATTTTTACGGAAGAATTTAATGAAAAGTATTCAACCTTTTTTGAAGATTTAGATAAACAAAATGAATATGAAGCTTATGCCATAGTTCCAGAAGAAGTATGTAATGAGTCTTTAATAAATACTCTAAAGCAGTTTAAGTTCTGTAAAGAGGTAATTTCTAGAGACAAAGTCAACGTAAATGACTTAGATGAATACCTCACAGTGTTTCCAACAATATCGAAAACCATTATAGCTAAAACCGCGCTATGTATTGGAGATACATTTGAAACGAATTGGATTTTTAATAGCATGGAAAAAGGGCAAAAAATAATTTTAATACAATCTGGTCTTGAAAAATTTAGCGGTAAAGAGCCTGTAGCATATAGAAATAAGATATTAGATTATTATAGAACCTTGTTGGAATTTGATGTAGAAATAACTAATGATATATTCCAAGTAAGTTCTAAAAATTTCTCAATTGTAAATGAAAAAGTCACACACACACACACTACACACGAATGCACAGGGAAGCAAATAATTACAGAATATGAAATTGAAACGCTTAAAGAGTATAACAAAATAGTATTAAAACCTGGGGATATTATTACAGAGATGGCTAAGGATAAAGCTCGTAGCTTAAATATTGAAATTGTAAGAAAAGGGCTATAAGAATCAATGATTTTCATAAAATGCGGATTTATCCGTGTTTTATGAAAATTAAATAAACTTAAAGTGAGGTGACAAGATGAAAGAAGCATTAGGTTTGGTTGAAACAAGAGGACTATCAACTGCAGTTTTGGTTGCTGATACAATGGTTAAAACATCCAATGTCAATATAATAGATATTGAAAATACAAAGGGACTTGGATACATGACTATTAAGATTTCAGGAAATGTAGGGGCAGTAAATGCAGCTGTAACAGCAGGAAGGCAAATTGCTCTTGAAAACAATGCTTTTGTTTCTGCTAAAGTGATTCCAAGACCTTCAAATTATATAGAAGGTACCTTTTGTCAGCCTAAGAAAGAAGAGACAAAGCCTAAAGAGGAAGACAATCCATTAGAAAATGAAGTTTCTGAAAAAACTTCAGATTTTAAGATAGTTGAAGTTGCTAGCTCTGAACCTAAAATAATGGAGCTAGAAAATAAGGTAGAGAAAAAATCTCAAGAAATAGAAGAGTTAAAGGAAGTTAAAGAAGAAAAGCCTAAACAAGAAGTTGTTCAAACTTCTATAGATATATCAAAAGAAACTAATAAATCTATTGTTGAAGAAGAAAAAAAAGATGAAGAAAAAGAAACGCCTAATACAGAAAATACTCAGTCAGAGGAAAAGAAGGTCAAGAAAAATAGTAGAAAAAAGAAAGAACCTAAAAAGGATGATGATGATAAAGCTTAAAAACTACTAATTAGGAAAGGACTGTAATACCATGTATATGGCAAAGGTGGTTGGTAATGTTGTTGCCACAAGAAAAGATGAATCATTGGTTGGATATAAACTAATGGTTGTTAAAAAAATAGATGCAAAAGGTGAATTTATTGATTCAGAAGAAGTTGCAGCTGATTATGTTGGAGCTGGAATAGGGGATTATGTGCTATTATGCAAAGGTTCAGCGGTTCGAGTAAATGATCAAAAACATAAGGTTGCTATTGATATGGCCATCATTGGAATTATAGATACCATTGATGTATAAACATCAGGGTACTTATTTAACAACTTAGAAAGGAGGCTACCATGGAATTAGGATATAATTTCTTTAATAGAAAAGAGTTAAAAAGTGGAGTTTTTCCTTCTGTGAATGATGCTGTTTTATCTGCTTTAGGTGCGTATACCCAATATAATAAACTGACTTTAAATGAAAGACAGGAGATTATAGATGCTGTAAAGAAAAAACTTTTAGAAAAAGTAGAAGAAATTGCTTATATGACAGTTAAGGAAACTGACATGGGAAACGTGGGGGATAAGATTCAGAAACTAACTTTAGCAATAAACAAAACTCCAGGAGTAGAAGATCTAATCACAGAAGTAAAAACAGGGGATAATGGTATGACCTTATATGAATTGTCTTCTTACGGTGTAATTTGTGCTATTCATCCATGCACTAACCCATGTGCTACATTAATTAGTAATACTATTGGAATGATTGCAGCAGGAAATTCAGTTGTTCATTGTCCTCATCCAAGAGCAGTTAATGTATCTAAATATGTTACAGAAATAATCAGCGTAGCAATAAGAGAGACCTGTGGAATTGATAATTTAGTTGTAACTTTAAATGAAATTTCTATAACTTGCACAGATGAAATTATGAACCATCCGGATATTTCTATGATTGTTACTACAGGCGGCAATAATGTTTTAAGACAAGCGATGTCATCAGGAAAGAAAGTCATTGGAGCGGGACCTGCAAATCCAACTACAATTGTAGATGAAACTGCTGATATTAAAAAAGCTGCAAGAGATATTGTAAAGGGAGCTTCTTTTGATAATAACATTATGTGTACATCTGAAAAGAGTATTGTTGTGGTGGACTGTATAGCAGATTCCTTAGTAGAAGAGCTTATAAGAAATGATGTTTATTATGTTAATAATGATGAAGAAATGCTTAAGCTTACACGTGCGACTTTAACCAACGACATAACATTAAATAAAATATTAGAAGGTAAAAGTGCAAATGAGATTTTAGCGAAAGCAGGTATAAAGTGTGATAGATATATAAGACTTATAGTTGTTAATACAATAAAGCAACATCCTTTTGCTACAGTAGAAATGCTTATGCCTCTTATTCCTTTAATAAGAGTTAAGAATTTTGAAGTGGCATTAGCTACAGCCATTGAAATAGAACAAGGATTTAGACATACAGCGACTATACATTCTCAATCAATCGATAGACTTAATATTGCAGCGAAAGAAATGCAGACCTCAGTGTTTGTGAAAAATGGCTCATCTTTAGTAGGTATAGGAGTTAACGGTGAGGGGGATACAAGTTTTACTATTGCTACTGCTACAGGAGAAGGCACTACTACAGCGAGACATTTTGCAAGAAGAAGGCGTTGTTCTTTGACAAGTGGTTTTTCAATCCGTTAAAACAGGAGGGAAGTCTTTGAAAAGTATATATATAAAAACAAAAATTTATTCAGGCGAAAATTCATTAAAGCATTTAGAACAATTTAGGGACAGTAGTATTTGGATAATATGTGATGGATTCCTTGTTAAAAACGGAAGTTTAAATTCAGTGTTAAGTTTCATTCACAGTAGTAATAAGATTTCAATTTTTGATGAGGTTGTTCCAGATCCACCTTTAAATGTTGTGGGTAAGGGAGTTGCCATTAGTAAACAAGTTAATCCACAGGTTATAGTAGCTTATGGTGGAGGTTCTGCAATAGATACAGCTAAAGCAATAATATACTTTGCTAAAGATAGGAAGTTTATTGGTAAAGTTAATTTTATAGCAATACCTACAACAAGTGGAACTGGTTCTGAAGTAACTTCAGCAACAGTTATTACTGATACAGAAACAAAAACTAAACATATAATTTTTGATGATTATATGTTGCCAGATGAGGCAATTTTAGATGCAAATCTAACGGTTTCTGTACCACCTGTTATTACAGCAAATACAGGAATAGATGTTTTAACCCACGCAATAGAGGCTTATGTTGCAAAAGGAGCTAATGTTTATTCAGATGCTTTAGCAGAGAAGGCTGTAGAGCTTGTTATGGAATCTTTAATAAAGTGCTATAGAGAAGGAGAAAACCTTGAGGCTAGAGGAAAGATGCACGAAGCATCAAATATAGCAGGTATGGCATTTAATATATCCGGGCTTGGTATAAATCATAGTATCGCACATCAAATAGGTGGTAGATTTCATGTTCCTCATGGACTTGCAAATGCATTACTTTTAACAGCTGTAATAGATTATAACAGCAAGGATTCAAAAACCTTGAAAAAGTATGCTAAACTCGCTTACAAAACAGGTATGGTCGAAAAAACTCAAACAGATGAATTTGCAGTTGAAGTTTTAAAAACATATGTTAAAACTATTAAAGGAATCATGAAGATGCCAGCGAGCTTAAAAGAATGTGGTGTGGATAAGGATGAATTTGAAAAAGCAAAGAGTCAAATGTCACAAGCTGCATTTAAAGATGGGTGTACTTCAGCAAACCCTAGAGAAGTGTCAGAATTTGAAATTGAGATGATATTAGAATCAGTATACTAACCTTACCTTAACATGATAGAATATATGTATATGTATTCTTATGGTGTATAAAGGAGAGGATTAAATGAATGAATTCTACAATAGAGGAAAATTTGAAAACTTTGCTGATAACGAGGAAATAGATGAAGCAATAATCAGTAAATTTAATATTGCTAACTTGTTTGGGAAAGAGAAGTTAGAAGACATTCAAGAAAAGATATCTAAAGCAACAGGTTTAGCTTTTGTTACAGTGGATTATAAGGGAGAACCTATTACAAAGATGACATCATTTACAAATTTCTGCTGTGAAATAAGAAAAAATAAAGATGCTGCCTGTGTATGCAAATCTTCGGATGCTTTTGGAGCCATTCAAGCAGCAGTTACACAAAAAAATAGTGTTTACTTTTGTCCTTGCGGATTATTGGAAATAGCAATACCAATTATTGTTAGAGGGCATTATCTTGGTGGTTTCATTGGTGGACAAGTAAGATGTCTAGATGCACCATCAGAAGTAAGTGAACTTAGCAACGTTATAAAGCATTCTCAAAACTATAAAGAAGATAGTCATAAACAGGAATTGTTTAATGAAACACCTTTATATGAATATGAGAAGTTTATGAGTGTAGCAGATTTAATATCCTTAATTATAAATCAATTAGGAGAAAAAGAGGCATATAGATTAGTACAAAAAAGTTCTTTGAAAAAGCAAGTAGAGGAGTTAGCTATTTCTAATAAACAATTAGAAATAGAAAATGAATTAAAGAATATAGAATTAATAAATTTAAAAGCACAACTAAATCCATATTTTTTAGTAAGTGTTTTAAATTCAATCTCAAATTTATCTACTATTGAAGATTCACCTAAAACTAATGAAATGATAATAATGTTTGCTGAATACTTAAAACAGAATTTAGCACATTCAAAAAGTTATGCTTATTTATCAGAGGAATTTGAAAATGTTGAAAAATATCTAAGGATTCAAAAGATTAAATATGGAGATTTATTAGACTATTCAATAAACATATCTGAAAAGATGAATATGCAAAGAATACCTTGTCATGTCATTATACCTTTTGTGGAGTATGCTGTTTATTTTGGGATAGCAACTAAAAATGAAGGTGGTAAAGTTGAAATTGAGGCTTACTATGAAAATGAAGATGTTGTTATAAGTGTTTCTGATAATGGTTCAGGGTTTAGTAGTGAGGAAATAGCTAAGAAATTTAAATTGTTTAAAGGTAGCTATGAAGGGGAATCTATTCAGATTAGTATTGAGAATGCAAGGAAAAAACTCACAACCTTATTTAGTGAAAAATACGATGCTTTTATTGAAAATATAGAAGGTAAGGGCACCAAAAGTATAATTAGATTTCCAATAAAGTTTAATGAAAGGAATGTCTAGATAAATGTATCGTGTGTTGATCGCAGATGATGAGCCGCTAATGAGGCAGGCTCTAAAAGTTATGATATCAAAGGTAGATGGTTTTGAGGTTGTATATTCTGTAGGTAACGGAGAGCAGGCTGTTCAAATATGTAAAAGTAATAGTATAGACATTGTATTTATGGATATTATGATGCCAGGAGAATCAGGTATAGAGTGCAGTAAAAAGATATATGCACATAATTCAAATACTATTATATTTATAGTTTCTTCATATGATAATTTTGATTTTGCTATTGAAGCATTAAAATCAAAGGTAAAGGCATATATTTCAAAGCCAGTATCTTTTGAGCAGATAAAAACTTTATTAGAAAACTATAAACTTGAAAAGGAAGTCAAAAATTTAAATGGAGTTGAAGACAAGTCAGATAAGATATTTTCAATTATTAAAGAAAAGGATTTCAAGAAGGTATACTATGAAATCCCTAAGATAGTAGACTCTATATATGATAAGGATGTTACAGATTTAGAGCTCTTAAAGGAAAATTTCATGACTATAGGAAAAGAACTTATGGATTCTATAGGTTTATCAAAAAATGAAATAGAAAAGATAGAAGAGCTTTTTCCTATTAATAATTTTCAACTTAAGGAAAAAAGATATTTTGAATTTTGGCTTTTTAAAGTCATGAATTATGTTTTTCAACAAAATAGTATTAAAAAGTATAGTTTGCTTAAGACGGTTTTTGATTATATAGAAGATCATATTGAGGAAGACATTGGGTTAAATGAAATAATAAACAATTGCTCGGTAAGTCAAGGTTATCTAAGCAGAATTTTTAAAAGACAATTTAATGTAAGTGTAATGGAATACTTGCATATGAGAAAAATAAATATGGCCAAAAGCTACTTTTGCTTTACAGATTTGAGTATTACAGATGTGGCATTTAAACTTGGATATAACGAAAGTAGTTACTTTAGTAAAGTATTTAAGAAATATGAGAATATAACAGTTTATAGGTATAAGAAAATGTTATAAAGTCTCAAAGCAAGGAGGTGATAAACAGGTGAGTGAATATTTTATTACATCAGAATCTGTTACAGAAGGGCATCCGGACAAAATTTGCGACCAAATATCAGATGGAATATTAGATGCTTACTTAGCTTATGATCCTAATTCAAGAGTTGCAGTAGAAACTATGGTTTCTAAGAATACTATTATGATTGCAGGAGAAGTAAGGTCAAATGCTAAAGTTAATGTAGTCGATATTGCAAGAGAAGTGGTTAAAAATATTGGATATACAAAAGAGGATTTGGGATTTGACTATAAGTCCTGTTTAATATTCACAAATATTAATACTCAGTCCTCAGATATAGCTTTAGGTGTAGATAAAATAGAAGAAAATAACAATTCATCTAAAGAAATACTAGGAGCAGGAGATCAAGGCATTATGTATGGCTATGCCTTTGATGAGACTGATAGTTATATGCCATTAACTTGCGACTTAGCTAATAAACTTACCATGAAGCTTGCAGAACTTAGAAAAATAGGTGGAGTTTCTTGGTTAAGACCTGATGGTAAATCTCAGGTTACAATGAAATATGACATAGATGGTAAACCACTAGGTATTTCAAGTATAGTTATTTCTACTCAGCATGATGATGGAATTGATTATGATTACATGAGAAATGTAATTGAGTATGATGTAATTCATAGTGTTATAGATAGTAATTTAATTAAATATGATACAAAAATACACATTAATCCAACAGGAAGGTTTGTAATAGGGGGACCTGCTGGTGATACTGGATTAACTGGAAGAAAAATAATGGTGGATACCTATGGAGGAGTAGGTAAACATGGTGGTGGAGCTTTTTCTGGAAAAGATCTTACTAAGGTAGATCGTTCTGGAGCATATATGGCAAGATACGTAGCTAAAAATATAGTTGCTGCAAAATTAGCTAAAAAGGTTGAAGTATCTTTAAGCTATGTAATAGGCTTACCAGAGCCAGAGGCAATAACTATTAATACTTTTGGAACTGAAACCATAAAAGTTAACTACATTAATGAAATAGTAAAAGATACTTTTTCATTTTCAGTTTCAAATATACTAAAAGAATTAGATTTAAAGAAGCCACAATTTATAAAAACAGCTGCCTATGGACATTTTGGAAGGGGAGACCAAAACTTTAGGTGGGAAGAACTTGATAAAGTTCAAATCTTAAAAGAAAAAGCAAAAAAATGTATTTCAGATAGTTTTAAATAAGATTTAGGAGTTGTGGATAATATGGATATATTTATGCTGATAGCGGCATTTGGGGGAGGAGCTTTTGGAGCTCTAGTTGGATCTATACCTGCTTTTATACTGACGGGTATATTGGCTATAGTAGGGGGATTACTGGGACTTGCAGGTATTGCGGAACCTTCAATTGGTAATATAACGTTTGGTTCATTTTTAGGACCACATATAGCTTTTACTGGAGGAGTTGCTGCCGCAGCTTTTGCAGGAAATAAAAGAAAGACTTTGGAGAATGCAAATGACGTTTTAACTCCATTATATGGAATCAATGATTACACAGTAATAATCATGGGAGGAATATTTGGAGTTATAGGATTTCTATTTCACTACCTATATGGTACTCTTCTTAAATTCAATACTGACCTTCCAGCAATATCTGTTTTTAGTACCTTAATAGTTTCAAGATTGGTTTTTGGAAAGACCGGACCTGTAGGAAAATATACAGGAGAAGGGTCTAGACAGTGGTTGCCTAGTGCAAAAACTTTAATTAATCACATAGTACTTGGAGTAACAGTAGCTATAGTTGTAAGTGGAGTTGGGATATCTATGCTTAACTCAGGAGTTCCAGCAACTGCTATGGCTATGTACCCAATAGTATGTTTTGGCATAAGTGCAACATCATTAGTGTTTTTACAGATGGGATTTGGTGTGCCAGTAACCCATCATATTACGCTACCAGTTGCAGCTGTAACTATTATGACTGGTAATATCTTTTTAGGAGTTATTATTGGAGTAATTTGTGCAGTAGTTTGGTTAATAGCTGGAAATATATTTAATAGTCATTGCGACACATATATAGATCCACCAGCTACAACAATATTCATAATGATGTTTATAATAAATGCAGTATTTATTTAATCAAATAATAAGGAGGATTTTTTTATGAGTAATGAAGCTTTAGGAATGGTTGAAACAAAAGGATTAGTAGGTGCAATAGAAGCAGCAGATGCTATGACAAAAGCAGCAAATGTTGTTTTAGTAGGATATGAAAAAATAGGTTCAGGACTAGTAACAGTTATGGTTCGTGGAGATGTAGGGGCGGTTAAAGCAGCAGTTGATGCAGGGGTTGCAGCAGCAAGAAATGTTGGAGAGGTAGCATCTCAACATGTTATTCCTAGACCTCACAGTGACACAGAGAAAATTTTGCCTAAAACAATATAGTTTTTCGTAAAATAGCTAGAGAGTGAGTTGATGAAAATGGAGACAGAAGAAGTTGTAAAACTGATTACAAAAATAGTTGCTGATAAGATGAAGGAATTAGAAAGTTATAAAATTCCTATTGGGGTTTCAAACAGACATATACATGTTAGCCAAAAGGACTTAGATAAACTCTTTGGTGAAGGATATAATCTAACCAAAAAAGGTGATTTAAAACAACCAGGACAATTTGCTGCTAATGAGACGGTTACAATAAGAGGACCTAAAGGAGAATTTGAAAATGTTCGTATTTTAGGACCTATAAGAGATGAGAGTCAGGTCGAGATTTCTATGACAGATAGCTTTCGCTTAGGAGTAAGACCTCCTATAAAAGAATCTGGACAATTAGAAGATACCCCAGGACTTGAGATTATAGGCCCTAAGGGGAGCGTACAAATACCTCAGGGGACCATCATTGCATTAAGGCACATCCATATGACACCAGAGCAAGCTATGAAAATAGGTGTTAAAGATAAGGATGTTGTAGAAGTTGAAACCTTTGGAGAGAGACAAGGTGTTTTAGGAAATGTTTTAATTCGTGTTTCTGATAAGTATTCTTTAGAAATGCATGTAGATGTAGATGAGGCTAATGCATGTTCTTTAAAAAATAATGATTTTGTTATTTTACGCAAAATTTAAGGAGCGCTGGCAATGGTCATAAATGATGAAAAGTTAACAATTTTTTCTGAACTAATAGCAGAGGATAAGTGTAATAAGTTTAGTGGAAAGCTTAAAACAGGAGTGGACTTAGGGACAGCTAATATAGTAGTCTCTGTTGTAGATGAAAATAATCTACCTATCGCAGGGGCAACTTATCCTTCTACTGTAGTTAAGGATGGTATTGTAGTTGATTTTGTAGGAGCCATAAATATATTAAGAAAATTAAAAGATAAGGTTGAGAAGATAATTGGTACAGAGTTATTAGAAGCAGCTACTGCTATACCACCTGGTATTATTCAAGGAAATATAAAGTGTATATCCAATGTTGTAGAGGCAGCAGGTTTTGAGGTCATAAATGTTGTTGATGAACCTACTGCGGCTGCTAGTGTTATTGATATTAAAAATGGAGCTGTTGTAGATGTAGGTGGAGGAACCACTGGAATAAGTATTCTAAAAGATGGTGAGGTAATCTTTACTGCAGATGAAGCAACAGGAGGAACCCATATGACTCTAGTTATAGCTGGATATTATGGTATTTCTATTGAAGAGGCAGAGAAGATTAAGAAAGATCCTAAAAAGGATAGAGAAATTTTCCCTATTATTAAACCTGTGGTAGAAAAAATGGCATCAATAGTAAAGAGATATTTAGATAATTATGACGTGTCTGAAATCTATGTTGTAGGAGGGGCATCATCCTTTAGTGAATTTAATGATGTATTTGAAAAGCAAATAGGAGTTAAAACTATAAAGTTTAATGAACCTTTACTTGTGACGCCTCTGGGTATCGCAATGAATTGTAATAGAGGTGAAAGTTTTTAGAAAAGAGGAGTAGAATAAATGAGTATAGATGCAACTTTAGTTGAAAAACTAGTTAGACAAGCAATAGAAGAAGCAAAAAGTAAAAATTTGATAGCCTTTAATGAAATCAGTTCTTTAAAAAGTTATGGAATCTTTGATTCAATGAATGAAGCTGTGGAGGCTTCACATGTTGCGCAAAGACAATTATTATCCACATCTATGGCTAATAGACAAAAATACGTAAACACTATAAAATCCACCATATTGAAAAGAGAGAATCTAGAACTTATTTCAAGAATGGCTGTTGAAGAAACAGAAATAGGAAAGTATGAGCATAAGCTAATAAAAAATAGAATAGCTGCTGAGAAAACTCCAGGGATAGAAGACCTTAATACAGAAGCTTTAACAGGGGATAATGGTATTACTTTAGTTGAGTATTGTCCATTTGGAGTAATAGGTTCTATAACCCCAACAACAAACCCAACAGAGACTATTATATGTAACTCAATTTCAATGATAGCTGGTGGAAATACAGTCGTTTTTAGCCCTCATCCAAGAGCTAAAAATGTATCTATAAAATTGATTACTATGTTAAATAAAGCTTTAGAAGAAGCTGGAGCACCAGATAACCTTATTACTACAGTTAAGGAACCATCTATAGAAAATACTAATGCTATGATGGAACATCCGAAGGTTCGTATGTTAGTTGCAACTGGGGGACCTGCTATAGTTAATAAAGTAATGTCTACAGGTAAAAAAGCTATAGGAGCAGGTGCTGGAAACCCTCCGGTTGTAGTGGATGAAACAGCTGATATTGAAAAAGCTGCTATAGATATAGTTAATGGAGCTAGTTTTGATAACAATGTTCCATGTATAGCAGAAAAAGAAGTATTTGCAGTAGATCAAATATGCGACTATTTAATTCATTATATGAAGCTTAATGGAGCTTACGAAATTAAAGATTCTGCTACTATACAAAAATTAATAGAATTAGTTACAAATGAAAAAGGAGGTCCAAAGGTTTCTTTTGTAGGTAAGAGTGCACCATATGTTCTAAGTAAGCTAGGCATAAATGTTGATGACAGTGTTAAAGTTATAATTATGGAAGTAAATAGAGACCATCACTTCGTAGTTGAAGAAATGATGATGCCTATATTACCTATAGTTAGAACTAACGATGTAGATGAAGCTATTGAATATGCATATGTAGCTGAACATGGAAACAGACATACAGCTATTATGCACTCAAAAAATGTAGATAAGCTAACAAAAATGGCTAGACTACTTGAAACTACAATTTTTGTTAAAAATGCACCTTCCTTTGCTGGAATTGGTGTTGGTGGAGAAGGAACTACTACATTCACTATAGCTGGACCAACAGGAGAAGGATTAACTACTGCTAAATCCTTCTGCAGAAAACGCAGATGTGTTATGGCTGATGCATTCAATATAAGATAAAAATATCAAGGTTGGAGTTTTAGGCTCCAACCTTTTGTTATTTTAAATTAATGAATTAATTCACTTTAAAAAAGAAATTTGTCAAAAAAATTTTAATAAAATATGCCAAATTACTGTTGACAAATTATTAAATAATAATTATTATTAATAAGGAAGGTAAATGAAAATTAATATTAATTAGAAGATGGAGTGTGATTGAGAATGTCATTAATTAACAAAAAGGTTTCAGATTTTAAGGTGCAAGCATATCAAAACGGAGAATTTAAAGAAGTTACTTTAGATTCAGTAAAAGGAAGTTGGTCAGTATTCGTATTTTATCCAGCAGACTTTACTTTTGTATGTCCAACTGAATTAGGTGAATTAGCTGATAACTATGAAAAGTTTAAAGAGATAGGTTGTGAAGTTTATTCAGTATCTACTGATACACATTTTGTTCATAAGGCATGGGCTGATACTTCAGATACCATAGCAAAAATTAAGTATCCAATGTTAGCAGACCCAACAGGAAAGCTAGCAAGGGACTTTGAAGTAATGATAGAAGAAGAAGGTTTAGCTTTAAGAGGATCATTTGTAGTTAACCCAGAAGGGGAAATTAAGGCTTATGAAGTTCATGATAATGGAATCGGAAGAAATGCAGAAGAGTTATTAAGAAAAGTTCAAGCTGCACAATTCGTAGCAGAAAATGGAGATCAAGTTTGTCCAGCTAAATGGCAACCAGGTGAAGAAACTTTAGTTCCTAGCTTAGATTTAGTAGGAAAACTATAATAAATTTAACATAAAGCTTGTAATTAAGTTAACATAAGAAGCTTTACTAGTAAGAGTGAATAGTGATTAAGAAAATTCTAATAATTTAGAGTTTCTGATGTAACTTTTCACTCTTATTTATTAATAGAGAAAAATAGGAGGTAGAAGGTATGGAGAATATTTATGATCTTGTTATAATTGGGGGAGGTCCAGCAGGACTTTCAACAGGAATATATTCAGGAAGAGCAAAGTTAAAAACATTGATAATAGAAAAAGAAGATATAGGCGGACAGGTTAATAAAACTTATGATATATATAATTATCCAGGAGCTAGAAACAGTAATGGACCTAAGCTTATGGAAGAGATGAAAAATCAGGCAACTGATTATGGTGTAGGTTTTATGTCTGCAGAAGTTACTGAGGTGAACTTTAAAGAAGATGTTAAAGTTTTAAAGACAGAAAGAGGGGACATTAAGGCTAGAGCTGTAGTTATAGCAACTGGTGCATCTCCAAGAAAACTTGGATTTAAAGGAGAAAGAGAATTTACAGGAAGAGGAGTTGCATATTGTTCAACTTGTGATGGACAGTTTTTTGAAGGGTTAGAGGTATTAGTAATAGGAGCAGGATTTGCGGCTGCTGAGGAAGCTATGTTTCTTACTAAATATGCAACTAAAGTTACAGTAATAGCTAGAGAACCAGAGTTTACTTGTGCTAAGTCTATAGCTGATAAGGTTTTAGCTCATCCTAAGGTGGAAGTTAAATTTAATACAGAACTTCTTGAAGTAACTGGAGAAGAGCTAGTAAATCATGCAAAACTTATTAATAATGTTACAAAAGAAGAATCAGAGTATAATGTGAAATCAGGTGATTCTGGTTTTGGAGTATTTGTTTTTGTAGGTTATGAACCTCAAAGCAAACTTTTTAAAGGGGTATTAGAATTAGATAGAGCAGGCTATATAATAACTAATGAAAACATGGAAACAAATGTACCAGGAGTATATATAGCAGGAGATTTAAGACCAAAGCAATTGAGACAAATAGTTACAGCTGTTTCAGACGGAGCTATTGCAGCTACTACAGCTGAAAGATATGTTATTGAATTAAAAGAGAGATTAGGAATAAAAGAAGAAGAACCTATAAAAGAGATTAATAATGATAAAAAAGAAGAAACTACTAAGGATTTAGGGAAAATAGAAAAGAGAAGTAAACTATTAAATGATGCTTTAAGAACTCAACTTAAGGGTGTATTAGACAGGCTTACAGATGAAGTTAGATTAGTATCAATTGTGGATGAAAGTCTTCCAAAATCTATTGAGCTTAGAGATTTAGTTTTAGATATAGCAGATCTTGGATATAAAGTAAAAGCTGAAATATATAATAAAGGTCAAAATTTAGATATTGAAAAGAAAATTAATTCAGATAAATATCCAATAGTTGCGCTTTTAGATAAAGATAACAACTATAGAGGGGTAAAATTTCACGGGGTTCCAGGAGGACATGAATTAAACTCCTTCATATTAGCTATATATAATCTTGGAGGACCAGGGCAGCAGGTAGATAATGATATATTAAGTGATATGAAAAAAATAAGTGATAAAACAAATATTAAGGTGTGCGTAGCATTATCCTGCCATCTATGTCCTGATGTTGTAGTATCCTCTCAAAGAATAGCTATAGAAAATGAAAATGTTGAAGCAGAAATGATAGATGTATCAAATTTTAAAGAACTTAAAGATAAATATAAAATAATGAGTGTTCCAGCCATAATAGTTAATGATGAGAAAGTGTATTTTGGTGCTAAAAAGGTTAAAGAAATATTAGATATAATTGCATAGAGTAAATTTAAGAGCGATGAAATAGGATTTAATAGGATTTCATCGCTCTTTTGATAATTTATAAAATTATGAGAAATTAGCCTTTAGAAAAAATTACTAGTTTATGATATAATTTATTAATGATTATTATGTTGAAATATTTGTTATTGAAATTATTTTTATACTATATTCCAATAATAAAAATCTAACTATATTTTCTCAATATTTTTATAAATAAGATTTTGAATACTGCCCCAAAAATGGCGAGGATAAAACTTAAATATATTGAAGAAATTTACGATTAATTTTAGTAGGATTTGTTTTAATTAAATATTTTTGTACATACAATGTTAGTGGCCATTTATTTTACAATAATTATATTACAAATTTCTTAAAGTTTAAGTATGTGCAAAAAAATGTTAAAATTTTTTACAAATTCTGGTATAATTATACGGGGGGTAGTCACTATGGAGATAGAAAAAAGAAAATATAATAAAATTGCAATAGGAGTCATAGTTACACACTGTATCTTTCTTATGGCATATTTTTCTTTAGCACTACATTTTAGGAATCATTTTTATTTTGGATCGACTATAAATCTAGTTGATGTATCAGGAAAAACCGTAGAAGAAGCTGAAAAGCAGATAGCGAATAAATTTAGTTCTTATTCATTAAAGCTACAGGATTCTGAAGGAACTGAAGAAATAAAGGCATCAGATATTGATTTAAAATACGAACCAAATGGACAAGTTTCCAAACTGAAAGAAGAACAGAATGCATTTAAATGGCTTCTTGCTCTTATAAACAGGGATAGTAGTGAAATGAAGGAGGATGTTTCTTATAATCATGAACTTTTAAAAAGTAAGATTGATAAGTTAGATTTATTTAAACGAGAAAATATAACTGATTCAAAAGATGCTACTTTTAAGTATACAGGTAATGGATATGAGATTGTAGATGAGATTTATGGGAATAGAGTAGATAAAGATGTATTGTATAATAAAATGGTAGAAGCAATTAATAACGGAGAAGAAACCTTAAATATAGAAAATGCAGACTGCTATATAAAACCTAACTATACTGCTAAATCTAAAGAAATCATAGATACTAAAAATACTCTTAATAAGTATATTGCATCAACTATTACCTATTCTATACAAAACAGTGAAGAAGTTATAGATAAATCTTTAATAAACACTTGGATTAATGTTAATGAAAATTTAGAAATATCTTTTGATGAAGGTAAAATGAGAAAAGATTTAGATGGTATTTTTTATCCTTATGAAACTGTAGGAAAGTCTAGAGAATTTAAAACTTCATCAGGTGCTAATATAAGTGTTGGTGGTGGCGATTATGGTTGGTCAGTTTACACTTCGGCAGAAATTGAAGATTTAATACCAAAAATAAAAGAAGGAAATCCTATAAGTAAGGAACCTACTTATAAGCAAACAGCAGCAGCATCAGGAAGTAATGATATAGGAAATACTTATGTAGAAATAAGTTTATCAGGTCAGCATATGTGGTTCTATAAAAATGGATCACTTATTTCAGATGGAAATGTAGTTACTGGAAACTTAAGTCAGAACTATGGAACTCCAGCAGGTGTTTATAAATTGAAATATAAACAAAAGGACACTAGCTTGGTAGGTCAAGATTATAATGCTCCAGTAAGCTTTTGGATGCCTTTTAATGGAGGGATAGGAATACATGATTCTAGTTGGAGAAGTGAGTATGGAGGAAGCATATATAAAACAAATGGTTCACATGGATGTATAAACTCTCCATATGCTTTAGCTAGTGCTATATATAATAATATACAAGCTGGAGTGCCAATAGTTTTATATAATTAGAATGAAATAAAGGGAGTGTCGCAAAATGATTA
>NZ_DCLI01000004.1:0-12805 GCF_002320975.1 Clostridium sp. UBA1652 | reverse complement strand
ACTTCATATAGTTAGTCTCATTACAATTTTGTTACTTAACTTTTTCTAAAAACTCTTTAGCATTACGTACTATAGCATCATGTTGTAAATCTGTATCTTTAGTTAATAGACTTCCTATCCCTAGAGCTTCCGCTCCATTTTCTAGCCAATTATTAATGTTTTCTTTATCAACACCTCCTGTAACCATTATTTTTATATCTGGAATAGGTGCCTTTATTGCTTTTATATATTTAGGTCCAACTAGTTCTCCTGGGAAAAGTTTTACAATTTTACAATTATATTTTTGTGCTCTAATAATTTCAGTAGGAGTTAAACATCCTGGTATATATAAAATTTCATTTTCATTACAATATATTGCTAAGTCCTCATCAAAATTTGGTCCAACTATAAACTTTGCTCCACTTTTAATTGCATTTTTAGCAGTCTCAACATTAACAACAGTTCCTGCTCCAACGCATAATTCTTCGTCCATGCTATATTTCTTTATAAGTTCTGAAGCATCCTTATTAGTATAAGTAATCTCTATTAAAGAAAGTTTTGCTTCCCTACAGGCATCAATAATCTTGCTACCTTCTTCTTTATCTTTTCCTCTAACTACTGCAACCAACTTTCCTGCTAATATATTATCTAACACCTTACTTTTCTCTTCCAAAAGCTCACCTCCTTTATATGTGTGTTACTTATATCTAATCTGTGTTTTATATCAACACACTTTTACTTTAGTAGCTTTTTAATATCTGCTATACTCTCATACATGTCTATAAATTCTTGTGCTAAATCCCTAACTGTCATAGCATTCATAAAGTGATCTTGTGCATGAACCATAAGAAGTGTAACTTCTTGAGCATTTCCTGCTGCTTCTTCCTGAATTAAGCCAGTCTGCATATTATGAGCCTTCTCTAAAGATTCTGAACAACTTTTAAGAGATTTCTTAGCTTCATCTATGCTCCCTGCTTTTGCTTGTTTTATGGCTTGCATTGCATAGCTTTTTGCATCTCCGCCATTTACAATGATTTGAAATATTATATCTTGGTAGTCCATCTATGTCATCCTCTCCTACTTTATATTATTTGTGTTATTTTATTTACGTAATATTATATAGCAACTATGATGCCAACACAGATAAAAAAGTGATTATATATGATAACAAAATCAAGATTTTGTTTCTATATAATCACTTTTTATATTTTAATTATGCTCATTTAAAAAACTTACTATACGGCAAATATCATCATCTGATATTTTTATAGAATATTTAGTGTTTAACATTGCAGTCACATTTTTAATTGTTCTAAAAAATTCTTCATTTTTTTCTATATATATTTCTTTATCTTTAAAAGGTCTTGTACTTCCACCTGACTTTAGCCTATCTATCATACAAGCTACATGAAAGGTTTCTCCGATTAATATATTCGTAGATATCTTTAACCTTAAAGATTCTATAATAGTATTATTAAAACTTTTAATATCATTTAAAACTTCAAATCCATTAATATTAGTAAGTTGATTTTGTAATGTATGCCCCATTTTTATATAAGTAGTTTCAATATCAATTTCTTTTTGAAGAATTTCTATAACTTCTGAGCTCATTACCTTATCTAAACCATATTGTAATATAGGTATGTCTAATTCAAAAGGACTTATTATACATATAATTCTATAATCCTTAGATACTTCTTTAATTTTTCTTAATATGTTTTTCTTGCCTTCAAACATAACAGCTATTACTTCTATTAAAGATTTATCAAAATGAAGATTTTGCTCTAGGAAATTTTTAACCATAAGAGCTCCACCTTCTCCAGTAGTACAAACGGTCACTATAGCTAATTTATCTATCTTATCTGATAATTCTTTTATTTTTTGAGACTCATCTTCTAAAATAGTGTTTACTTTTAGTGTTTCCTCATAAACTTCCTCTAAAGAATATCCTATCATTGCTTTTCTAGTGGCTTCAATAACATGTAATGTACTAACTAAAGGTAAAGTTTTAGTTTTTATACCTAGTTCCTCTTCTAATTCCTCACCAAAAGTTGTAAGTGAACCCATATCAACTAAAAATAATATATCTGACTTAATTTTTGATTGAATTATAAAATCTTTAATTCTATTTATAACTTTTTGAGGTTTTTCTTCTATGGGTGCATTTATTCCTATTGCGTAATTAGTTCCTAAAAGCTTATTAGTTGCATCGGCCATAGAGGTTGCTGTAGCTGCTCCATGAGCCACAACTATTACCTTAACTTCATCCTTTTCTTCATCAACATTTCTATCATCATAAACTAAAAACATAGCTAAAAATGCAGCTTCATCAATAGGCATGGATATATCTAAAATTCTATCTATTATTTTCAAACAATTTAATGCAATATTAAATTCATTTTTATATTCTGTTCTTATTTTATTTAATTGAGGATTTATTATTTTTTGATTCTTTTTAATTCTTTCTATGGAATTAGCTATATGGACAGCTAATCCATAATATATTTTCTCACTTAAACTTTTATTTAGTCTATCTTCACAATATGCAACAATTTCTTGAACTAAGTTAATTATCTCTTCATCTATTATACTTTCAAGATTAGATATATCTCTTTTTTTATTAACATTGTAAATATAGTTATTAAAATAATCTTCTATATCTTTGCTCATTTCCTTATCAAGCTCTTCAGTGGATATCCCCCTGCTTTTTAGCTCATGTATTCTTAAATCTAACATATCATATATGTTTTCATCATTTTCATACTCTTGAAATAATACATCCTCTTTATCATTATTAAATATACAGTATCTACTATTTATACCTACAAGCTTATTCCAAAGTTGCCTATGCTCTATTGCGGTATATAACCCTTGCCTAATATAAACAGGCAAATCTATAGTATTAATCCTTAAAATCTTTTTCTTTTTAGAAACAAAATCCGCATAAGCCTTAGCACAAGCTAGCTGTACGTCTGTTTTTAATTGTCCTACATTATTTGGACAATTATAACTTGAAAATGCCTTCATTGCATTTACTGATACCTTTATATCCCTATCAAGTCTAGAGGACTCTTCTCTAAAAAATTGGCATATAAGATTAAATCTTTCTTCTAAGCTTCTTTCTTTAAGGCTAGGTATACGAATAATCATTGGAATTCTTCTTGTAAATGTGTTTAAAAGCATAGATTCAGGATTTTCTGTAGTTGCACAAATAATTAATACATTAGCGTTTCTCTCTAAATCAGTTTCACCTAATCTTCTAAAGGTTCCCTTATCTATAAATGTAAAAAACATTTCTTGTCCCTCTGGAGGTAGTCTATGAACCTCATCTAAAAACAAAACTCCCCCATCCGCTTTTTCTATAAGCCCCTCTTTATCACTATCTGCACCAGTATATGCACCTTTTTTAGATCCAAATATTTGACTTATAAGCAGCTGAGGATTATTTGAGTAGTCCGCGCAATTAAAAGTTATAAGCTCTGAATTTTCATCCATTCTTCCCATTTCTTTTGCATACTTATAAATTAAGTTAGCAAACATGGACTTTCCTACACCTGTTTCTCCCAAAATTAATATATTCATTCCTTTAGGCGGATATAATACAGCCGCTTTTGCCTGCTCTATAGGAGAATATAAACTTGAATTTTTTGATGCAAATTTATCTATTGTAGATTCTTCCTTATAATCTATCCCTTCCATAGTAAAGAGTACTGGCTTTCCTTTAATCTTAATTATCTTACCCTCTTCAGATAACTTATTTAAATCGCTACTTACGTTTGCCCTATCAAGCCCTAGTGCGTTAGCCACCTCTATTGCACTTATACCATTACCCTCATAAAGCTCCTTAAACTTTTCAAAAACACTATCTATTCTTCGCATACTATCCCCTCCACCATGGATTATAGTAGTAAGTTTATATGTTAACCTTATCATAAAAGTAATTAATATACCCCTATGATACTATATACTCATAGAGGTATTATTTTAGTTTTATTATGCTTCTTCAATTACTTATTGTCAATATGAAGGTTATTGTCATCTGTGTCCTTATCGCTAGATATAGATTGAATATATTTAGCTAAAAATCCTGGAGGATTAGTTTTCCATAATTTATATCCCTCTGAATTTAATATACTTTCATTGTCTATATTTTCTGTTCCTTCAAAGTATTTTAAATTAAGCTCTTTAAATGTTTCACTCATAAGATTTATTTGCTCTATGGAGTATCCCTTAACATCTGCTAAGTTTATATATGCCATATCAGCAGCCTTATCTCCAAAAGCCTTTTTAGAATATTCTTTAAAACTCAATAAATTAGTATCGGTATTTTTATTTTCTTTAGCCCAGTCTTCAACATTAACCCACTCAGTACTATAATCAAATGCTTTATTTGGGCTTGAATATTTTAATACACCATATTTCTGAGGATATACGCTTAGGGCTCCCGTGGTTATATCATATATCTTTTTAGAAGACTCTGAATTTTTATAAGAGCTTATGTCTTGCACATGAATATGCCCACTTAAAGTGAATTTAATTTCATTAATCAAAAAGTTATTGATAGCTTTTTGATTATCATTAAGAGTAAATCCATCCTTTACTACCTCACTATGATCCATTAAATTATGATGCATAACTGTTACTAATTCAGCATCATTATCTTTTGCAAGCTTACTGCACTCTTCTATCCACTTATAAGTTTCATCTGTTATCCTACCGTCAGTTTGTGGTTTCTTATTTTTCTCATTATCCTTATATTGACAAGTATCCAACATTAACAGCCAAACATCTTCGGATGGAGCAGACAAATAACTTAAAGTATTTTTATCTCTAGAGATGGCTTCTTTATAACCATATTCTCCATAAATCTCTTCAAAGTCCTTGTCACTTATATAGTCAGTTTTTAACTGTTTATCTTCTTTAAACTCTCTTGCCCAGGGATTTAATATATCATGATTTCCAGGTATAACATAAACCGAGGTACCTGAATCCTCTACTATTTTTAACTTTTTTGCTAAATCTTCATGACTTTTCTTTTCCCCATTATTCGTTAAATCACCACTTATAATAAGAAATTGAGGACGATTTTTTTTAATATCATTTATAAAAGCATCTGTTATCTCATCTATATACTTAAGTTGCTTTCCATCTCCGCTATCTATAAAGTTTTGAAAAGCTTCTCCTCCATCAGTTAAGCTTTTAGATAAGTAATGTATGTCAGTAGCAACATAAAATGTAACATCTTCTCCAGACTTAACTTTAGGTTCTATCTTTCCTGTTATAAGTACTTCTTTAGTATCAACTTTTTTATTTGCTCCACAAGAAATTAAAAAACTACTAAATATTACAAAAATAATGAAAATTCTATTTTTGATGTTCATTCATTTCCTCGCTTAATCTTCTTTATTTATATTTGAAAGAAGAGAATCAATTTCTTTCTTTAACTTAAATAAAAGCATTGGATCATAATCTAAACATTCTACAATACATTTAGGTATGTTTAGAGCCTTTACTTTAAGTTCATTACCCTTATCGGTTATTGATACACAAAGCAATCTCTCATCTTCTGTAGATCTTTCCCTTTTTATATATCCTATACTTTCTAATCTTTTAAGCAGTGGAGTAAGAGTTCCTGAATCTAAATATAGTTTATTTCCAAGATCTTTTAATGTTATATTTTCTTTCTCCCAAAGCACTAACATTACTAAATATTGAGGATATGTGATTCCTAATTCATTTAAAAAGGGACGATATAATTTTGTAATAGCCCTAGATGTAGCATATACAGAAAAACATAATTGGTTTTCTAATTTTAAAAAATCATTATTCATAAGTGGTCACCTCCTGTCAAAACCTCCCGATTATTATACTCCTATTATAATGTATAAATACTAATTTGTTAATATAATTATAATATATTCTCAATTTAATTGCATACAATTAAATTTGTGATATAATAATCTTATGCAATATAAATTAGGAGATGATAATTTTGTCAATTTATGATTTTAGTTTTAAAACAATCGATGGAAAAGAACAGTCTTTAAGTGAATTCAAAGGTAAAAACCTACTTATAGTTAACACTGCTAGTAAATGTGGATTCACACCTCAGTATAAAGATTTAGAGGTATTATATCAAAAATTTAAAAATGATGATTTTGAAATTATAGGATTCCCTTGTAATCAATTTGGAGAACAAGAACCTGGAAATTCTAGCGAAATAAAAAACTTCTGTGAAATCAATTATGGAGTTAATTTCACAATAACAGAAAAGGTTGATGTAAATGGACCTTCCGCACACCCATTATTTACATATCTTAAAGAAAATACTAAATTCGAAGGACTAGATACAACTACACCTTCTGGAAAACTTCTACATACTTTCTTAAAAGAAAAATTTCCTGAATCCCTATTAGGTGATTCTATTAAATGGAATTTTACAAAGTTTCTTATAGATAAAGATGGTCAAATTGTTAAAAGATTAGAGTCTACATTTGAACCACTAGATATAGAGCCCTATATTACTGCTTCTAAATAAACCAAAAAAGATACTGTGAATAAACTTATTTCATTCACAGTATCTTTTTCCTAAGAAATCTTCAAATCAAAACCATCTGGGGGTACAGGTTTACCATAATAATAACCTTGGATATATTGGCATTTAAGGGATCTTAAACAATTTACCTGCTCTACTGTTTCTACGCCCTCAGCAATAACATACACCCCTAAGTTTTCTGCCATGCTAATTATAGATTTAGCTATGCTAGAATTTTCATTAATATTATCTATAAACGCCTTATCTATTTTTAATCCATCAATCTTAAACTTCTGTAGGTATTTTAATGAACTATACCCAGTACCAAAATCATCTATAGAAACTCTTACACCTAGATTTTTTAACTCTTCCAATTTACTTATAACTTCTTCTTCTTTATATAATGCAACACTTTCAGTTATTTCTAGTTCTAAGTTTTTAGGATTTATCCCTGTAGTTTTTAATGTATTTACGACCATATTAATAAAGGCCTTCTCCATAAATTGTATACTAGATACATTTACTGACACTCTAAAATCTTTATCTATAGTATCATTCCATTCCTTACATTGTTTGCAAGCTTCTTCTAATATCCATTTTCCTAATGGGACGATAAACCCTGTTTCTTCTGCTAGCGGTATAAACTCTATTGGTGAAACAAATCCTCTGTCAGCACTGTTCCATCTTACTAAAGCCTCTGCACCTTCTATTCTTTCAGTTGTTATGTCAACCTGTTTCTGATAGTATAAAACAAATTCATTATTATCTAGAGCTTCTTCAAGCATTTCTTGTGATATTCTACTTCTCATATCCTCATTATAAATAATGGAATTATTTTTATTGTTTTTCTTTACATGATACATAGCTACATCTGCATTATTTATTAAATCATCTACTGTACTTCCATGATCTATAGATATACTTATCCCTATACTGCAAGTTATTTTGCAAGCTTTCCTACCAATATACATAGGTTGTTTTATTCTATCTAACAAATCCTTACATATATTATCTATTTCTTTATAAGATTTTATGTTAGGTATAAATGTAACAAACTCATCTCCACCAAATCTAGAGATTATAGGGTTATAGTTTTTCAATTTTTCTTTTAGCCTAGCTGCCACATTAACTAATATATAATCACCCGTACTATGCCCTAAACTATCATTTATATCTTTAAACCCGTCAATATCAATAAAAATTATTGCGGATTTATTTCCTTTTTTCATCTCATCATCTAGAATTATCTGGACATCGTCAAAAAATACACCTCTATTAAATGTTTCTGTTAACTGATCATATTTTGCCTGATATAATATCTCACTTTGAGTTCTTTCTACAGTAGAAAGCAGGTTATTAAATCCCGTTTCCAAAATGGATATCTCGTCATTTCTTTTTATAGAAATTCTTTTAGAAAAATCATTGTTTTTTTCTATATTTCCTACATTGTGTATTAATTCATTAAGCCTTTTAAAAATTGTTTTATCTATTAACCATAACAATAATATAAATGACACAAGTAAAACTACGCTAGTAGTAGCTATATACTTATACACACCATATGTGCCCATATTTAGTATATTCATATCTACATCTATATTGCTTGACATCTTTATTAGCTTATTTCCATCGTAATCGTAAATAATTCCTACACTTTTATCACTTTTACCATTTTTGTCTACCCATATATCTGCTTTTATTCCTCTGCCACTTATATAAGTTGTTGATGTTATGTCACCTGGTTTATCAATATTATCATCAAGCTTCAGATTCATCAGAAGATTGTCACCCATACTATTAACTAGATTTTCATTAACATATCTTCCGCAGACTATCCAGCCTATCGAATTACCAAGTCCACCACTTCTAGTTATGGGATAAGCGGCTAATAACATGCTCCCTTTAGGAGAACTAATTAACTTAGCTTGAATCCTTATATCATTAAATATCCATTCCTTACCTTTTATGAAATTAACTACTTCATCCGATTTGTTAATTTCCTGCTTATCATGTAAATCGAATTCCTTACCATAAGCAAGTTTTTTATCTTTATCAAAAATGTAAAGTAAATTCCAATTGTTTAGTGAAAAAGTTTCATCTATATAATTTGAGTCTATATAACTTTTATCTCTTTTTAATACATATTCATATGTATCATCCCAGCTACCATAGTCTTTAGCTGAGTTCTCTAGGTCAATAAGTTGATTGTTTAACTCATTAACAACTTGCTTAATATTTCCTTGACCTTGATTTTTTAATAGATAATCAAAGTTTCTAATTATAAACTTATTAGATAATCCATAAACAATAAGTACTGATGCTACTATAGTTAACAAAAAAAATATCGATATTTGACTTCTAAGCTGGTACTTTTTATTTTTTTTAATTTTGTCATGTTTGACCATAAATTTTTCTCCCAGTACAATAAGCTCGTAATTTATTTATACATTAATTATATAACATAGCTCATGTATATTTATATATTTTTTTAAATATATGCTAAAATAAAACCATGGAAATTTGTAGAAAACAAAAGCTAACCTCTAACTAAAAGTTATAAAAGGCTAGCTTTATTAAGTATTCATAGGTAAATTAATTATTATCGTTGTCCCTACATTGAGAGAACTATTAACTGTGATTTTGCCTTTATGTTTCATAATTATCCACTTCGCTATGGATAACCCTAGTCCATTTCCACCAGTTTCTCTAGTTCTAGACTCATCTGCTCTATAAAATCTATCAAAAATTTTTGGAATATCTTTTTCATCAATACCTATGCCATTATCTTTTATAACTATTTCTACATTATTACCATTAACATAGGTACTTATACCAATGTTTCCGCCTTTTGGAGTATACTTTATGCTATTGTCTAGAAATATTCTAAAAGCTTGCTTTAACAGCTTCTCATCTGCATATATTTTTACAGCTTCATTTTTATCACAAGTTATATTATGATCATTATCTATAAGCTTAGTTTCTTTTAAAAGTTCATCAACAAGGAAGTTTAAATCAAACTCCTCCTTAATAACTGGTTGAGTATTTTTATCCCCTCTTGCTAGAAATAATAGTTTTTCAACAAGTTCCTTCATATTATTTGCCTCTGACTTTATAGCTGATATAGACTCCTCAAGAGCTTCCTTATCCTCTTTTCCCCATCTATCTAAAAGCCTAGCATACCCCTGTATTACTGCTATAGGAGTTCTAAGTTCATGAGAAGCATCTGATACAAATTGATTTTGAATATTATAAGCCTCTTGAATTCTATCTAACATTCCATTAAAAGTTTTTGCTAAATCTTTAAGCTCATCTTGAGTTCCACCTACACTTAATCTTGTGTCTATCTGTTTTATGGTAATATTCTCAACGGTTTTATTCATATCATCAATAGGCTTGAGTATCTTTTTACTTCTGCTTTTCACATTACCTAAAGATAAAAATAAGCACACCATCTCTGCGATAACTACCCATAAAATAAAATTTCCTAAAAAGCTGAAATTCTCATATAAATTATACTTTATCTGAATATTAAACTTACTACCACTCTCCTCAGTGGCTCTATCATAAATATAATTTATGTTGAAAATACTATTAATATTGTTTTTTATTGTTTCCTCACTTATATTATTCTGAAACTTAAAATGACCGTACTCTAAAACTCTCACATTATCTTTAGATAAATCATTTATATCAGCTTCACTATTCTTATATAGAATTCCATTGTTATTATCATAAATTATAATTTCATAACCATTAGTCTCTTTTAATAAATTTAGTCTATCTATTGATAAATTCTCTGGTACTTTCAGTTCTTTAGATATAGTAAAAAAGGATTTTTCTATATTACTGTTTATTTTAGTGAAGGTAAAGTATCCATAAATACCTGTTATGAATAAATTTATAAAGAAAAGTAAGTTTAGACAAACCAAAATATACATTACATTTAACTTAAGAACTATTGATAGTCTAACTTTAGTTATAAGTACTTTATACTGCTCTTTTATAAGCTTCACAGATTCTTTAAAAATCTTAGTGGCTATATTTGTTATATACTCTATTTGCTTATCATATTTACCTTTATTATTTTTCATCTTTTATCATATATCCTACCCCTCTTAAAGTATGGATTATTTTTTGATTATATTTGTCATCTATTTTACTTCTAAGGTATCGTATATATACATCTACTACATTAGTATCTCCGAAATAATCATAACCCCAAACAGTTTCTATAATTTTATCTCTAGTTAAAACTCTATTTTTATTTTCAAGTAAATATTTTAAAAGCTCAAATTCTTTTTTAGTAAGCTCTATATTTTCTCCATCATAAGAAAGATTATAACCCTCTAGGTCCATTAATAAATCCTTATACTTAAGCTCCTGTTTTTTTATAACTTTCTTTCTCTTTAAAGCAACCCTTATTCTAGCAAGAAGCTCCTCTATCTCAAAAGGTTTAGTTATATAATCGTCTGCTCCCATATCTAAACCAGTTACCTTATCCATAGTTTCATCCTTAGCTGTAAGCATTATTACAGGAATTTCACTTTCTTCTCTTATTCTTCTTAATACTTCTATGCCATTCATGGAAGGGAGCATTATATCTAGAAGTATTAAATCAAATTCTTCATTTCTTGCCTTCATAAGCCCTTGTCTTCCATCATGAACCTTTGTGACTTTATATCCCTCATAATTTAATTCCATCTCTACAAATCTAGCTATTTTTATCTCGTCCTCTATTATAAGTATATTACCCTTCATAATTACCCTCCTAAAGAATAAAAAAGATAACTTTATTATAGCAAATTCACCTGCTATACCATAAGGTTATCTCTTTTAATATTCATTAAATACTATTTACTAAACTCTTCTTTAATATTATTTGTTGCCATAGCCATTTTATCCATAGCTTCGTTAGCTCTAGTTTTTTCTATATCTTCTCCATGAAATTTAATCTTATGGCCTGTAAATAATGCTAATAGTAATAATGGTATTGATATATATGGTGCTAATACAACTACTATTGATGTTATTGTTAATGAAAGCTTTAATATTGTATTTTCATGTTTTCTTATTTCTAAGTAATTTGAATTTCCTTTTCTTATTACCTTTTTACACCAAGATATTACTCCACATATTGCATCTGAGGCGCCACTTTCTTTTTTCTCTTCTTGTTTAGCTTCTTCTTTTATTTTTCCGTTTTTCTCAAGATAAATAATTGCCTCTAAGATATCTCCATTACTTTGTTCTAAAGCTTCCTTTGCATCCTCATAAGATACATCTACTCTTCCTCTTAATTCATCTATTTGCTCAATTGTTATCATAATATTATCCCTCCAAAATTTATATTTCTTAATCTATATCTAAAGTATAAATTCAGAGGCTTATAATAAAATTAGTTAAAGATTAAAATTAGATTAGAAAATTATTTCTCCTTCCAATTCTCCAACATAACCTTTATTGACCTAGTCATTTCTTTTGAAAAATCTGATCCTATTTTTCTACCATACATATATTGTCCAAAATTTTCAGCTTTATATATATTTTCTTTAGCTACTTTTTTATCCTTAAACATATCTGCAAAATCTTCATTTTTTAATCTATTATATTCTTCATTAAAAACGATATATTTCCTATCAAACCTAGGCTGTATTATTCTATTGTAATTTCCTGGGTAATATCCCATACAAAGCATACCTACAGGCACTACCCACTTAGGTAGATTAAACATTTCTTTATGAATCTCATAGTTTTCAATTATATCTCCTATATAACATGAGCCTATTCCTAATGATTCAGCAGCTATAACAGCATTTTGTGCAGCTATCATTGTATCTTCAATAGCTAAAACAAAATCACCTTCGCCAGGTCCAGCATATTTTTTATTATTACGTTCACAATAATCTTTAACATTACTATAATCAAAATAATCATACCATCTTTGCATATCCGCTAAAAATATCAATACTGTTGGTGCCTTAGCTATAAAAGGCTGATCATAACAAGTTTTACTAAGCTTCTTTTTCTTTTCCTCATCTTCAACAATAATCACTGAATACATCATCATATTGCCGGCAGTAGGAGCTCTCATGGCTGCTTCAATTATTATATCTAAATGCTCTTTAGATATCTTTTCTTCCTTGTACTTTCTAAGAGACATACGATTTGAAATAACATTTATAACATCATTCATCTTATTCAATCCTTTCACTACTTTTACTTATCTATATTTAATACTAACAAATAAAGCCTGCATTTACCATGATTCCGTTTTCTTAACTTCTTAACTTCTTA
>NZ_DCLI01000031.1:0-30707 GCF_002320975.1 Clostridium sp. UBA1652 | reverse complement strand
TAATACGAGGAAATTATACACTTTATTGCTGTAGAAGCGTTTCTTAGCTTCATGAAAGTCATTATATTACGTAGACTCACCTAAAGAATAAAAAATAGGAATTGAGCGCCTGCCAACTTTTCCTCACATGCGTTTGGAAAGGCAGATGCGTAAAAAAATCGACGGCTCATAGTCGCCTTGGCGATTTTTTTATATTATAAATTTTTAGGTTTTAAAGGTCCATAAAAGTAGGCTGCCGTTGCACCACCATCAATCAAAAAATCTGCGCCAGTAATAAAAGCTCCTTTGGGACTCATTAAAATTTCTGCAACATTAGCCACTTCGTCCACAGTACCTGGACGTCCTGACGGGCACTTTTCAAACATATTTTTATAGAAATCACCTCTTGGTCCGTTAAACTCGTCAATAGCAAGTGGTGTAACAATTATTCCTGGTGAAATTGAATTGATTCTAGCTCCTTTTTCTCCCCATTTCACCGCTTCGGCCATTACTCTCTTCACATTACAACGCTTTGCCATCTGATATGCGTGAAGAGTATCTTTTATATTTATTTCTTTTAAAACCTCAAGATTTAAAAGTTCTTCTGTTGGTGTTATAGCAAGCTGCTCATCTATTTCTGCACTAAGAGCTGGCATTCTGTATCCAGATTGACTAGATATAGTAACACCAACACCGCCTGCTTTCATTTCCTTTCCAACCTCTTCTAATAAAACTGAAGTCCCATATAAATCCACTTTCAAAATAGTTTCTATACTCGCCTGACTTGGTGAGACACCAGCTGCATTTACGAGCATTGAAATATTCCCATATCTTTTCGCTACTTTAATTACGTTCAATATGGATTTTCTTGATGCAATATCCATTTCTACTGCCTCTGTATCAAATCCAGCTTGCTCCATAATTAACGCTATATTCTCAGCATTTTTCATATACTTATCTGCAACAATAACCTTCTTTTCATATCCAACTCTTCTTGCAATAGCCATACCAATCTGACCTGCTCCTGTTAATATCAAAACATCCTTCATAAATTTATACCTCCTGATTTATTATTTTGCTATAAACTATTCTGCTACTTCTATCAAATTATTACACTCTACAACTTTGGTAAAGTAATATATCTGCATTTATATGTTAATCATATTCCTTTGATTTAACTCCAAGTCAAGCATTTTTTAGTCTAATATTCTTGTAAGTAATTATAGTAAGCTCCATAAATATTTGCATCATTACCTAACTCACTTTGCTCTACTATAATCTCAGGAGTATACATTCCTGGAATTGTATTTAGCTCTGTTGCCATTTCTTGAATTTTTTCTGTTAGAATCTTTTGAGCACTAATTCCCCCACCAATAACTATCTTTTTAGGATCTAAAATAACTTGAATGTTTACAACTTGTACAGCAATACTTTTACAAAAACTATTAAAAGCATCCAATGCAATCTCATCCTCTTCTTCAATTAATTTAAATAAATTAATTCCATCAAAGTTACCTTCAATTCCTTTAGCAGCCTTTACTCTTTTAACAAATCCTACACTGCTACCTTTTGCACCCCATGCATTTCTAAAATCTTCTGGATTTTCGCCACTAGTTCTTACAAAAGAAAATTCTCCTGCGGATAAATGTTCTCCTTTTAATAATTTTCCATTGGCAATTATTCCTCCACCAATTCCTGTTCCAATAACTATTACTACACCATCTTCATAGCCTTGAAGTTTTCCCTTATATAACTCTCCTAGTGCAGCACTCTTACCGTCATTTTCAATCGCTACCCTTACATTATATCTTTCTTGTAAGTAAGACTTCATATTAAAATCCTTAATAAAGCTCAATGAACCTCCATGTTTCATAAGTCCTGTTTTAGAATTAACTATGCCAGGTATACTTATTGCTATTCCTGCTGGCTTTACCTCATTAACAATCTTATCTATTGTAGCTGTAAACTCATCTAAAGATTTTGTATAAGTAGGCGCCTTATCTCTATATATTATTTCATCATTTTCCATAACAACAATCTTTATAGCTGACCCACCAATGTCCATAACTAATATTTTGTTCATAAATTCTCCCCCTTGTATAAAAAAATACGTCCACAGATATAATAAAATTATACCCGTGAACGTAAAATTCAACAAAGATTTTATGCTATTCTATTAACTTGACTGAACCATAACATCAAATAATATTCATATTATAAATTTAACGCCACATTAGCAGCAGCATCAACAGCCTCAGCAATACTCTTTACTTTTCCATTAACTGCATCTCCAATTAAATATAATTCCTTAACTTGATCTTTTAGCTCTTCTTCTAGTGGGTTATAAGACTTAGTTCCCATTGCAAGTACTACCATGTCATAACCAGATAGTGTTAACTCTTCATTATTTTTAGTACATATTGCACCATCAGTAGTAAACTTCTCAACTTTTGCTCCAGTTATTATTTCTATATTATTTTCTTTTATTGCCTTAAGTAAGAAGAACTTAACGCTATGTCCAATTTCTTTACCTACTTCATCCATCATTTCTACTACTGTTGATTGTCTTAATTGTGAAGCTAAGAATTCAGCAGTTTCTAATCCTACTAAGCCTCCACCAATCACAAGCACACGATTGCCAGCCTGTACTTTTCCCCCTAGTATATCTAATGCTTGAACAACAGGAATGCCATCATTTTTAATATTAGGTTGTATTGGCTTTGCACCTGTAGCTAAAACAACTGCATCTGGATTAAGTTCCTTGATATTTTCTTTAGTTGCCTCAAAGTTCAACTTAATATCCACTCCATATTTTTTACACATAGTTATATAATATTTTACTGCACGAGATAGTTCTCCCTTCTTAGGAGGAACACATCCATAGACAATTTGACCACCGAGTTTATCAGTCTTTTCTAATAAAGTAACTTTATGTCCACAAGCTGCTGATAACCATGCTGTTTCTAATCCTCCAACACCGCCACCAACTATAACAACATTTTTAGGTGAATCTGATTTTTTAATCTTCATAGTTGTTTCATGTCCTGAAAGTGGATTAAATGCACATGATATCCCTTCAAAACTACTATTTCCTTGGCATCGAGTATTACATCCTACACAAGGAGAAATCTCATCAATAATTCCTTCTTTCACTTTATTAGGGAATTCAGCATCTGCTATACTTGTTCTTCCTAATGCCACAAAATCACAAAGTCCATCTTCAATAGCAGCATCCATAAGGATAGGATCATTAAGTCTACCAACTGAAATAATAGGAATATTAACTGCCTTTTTTATTACTTCTGCGGCAGAAATATTAAATCCTAAATCCGCTGGATATGGAGCAACCATAAACTGTGGAGTTGCATATACTCCTGTTGAAACATTAAATGCATCAACACCAGCTTCTTCTAATAACTTAGCTAAGATAGCAGTTTCATTTAATCTTCTTCCACTATCAACAAGCTCATCTCCACTCAATCTCATACAAATTGGGAAATCATCCCCACACTTTTTCTTTATATTTTTAACAATATCAACACCAAACTTAGCACGACCTGTTATATCTCCACCAAATTCATCTGTACGTCTATTTACATAAGCAGACATAAATTGAGTTGGTAAATACCCATGCCCAGCATGAATTTCAATACCATCAAAGCCAGCTTTCTTTGCTCTTAACGCAGCATCTCCGAATTTTTCTATAAGTTCATAAACCTCTTCAGTAGTTAATTCCCTTGGAAGTTCACGATTAACAGGACATGGTATTGGGGAAGCAGAAACCGGTTGTCCATTTATAACATAGCTATTGGTTTCGCGACCTGCATGATGTATCTGCATAAATATCTTAGTTCCGTAATTATGAACACCTTCTGGCAATTTAGATAACATTGGTATTATATCATCATTATCAAGAACAACCTCCCCAGGAACAGCTTTTCCAAGAGAATCAACTGCAAAAAATTCAGTTATAATTAATCCAAATCCTCCTTTAGCACGTTCTGAGTACCATGCAACAGTAACATCATCTACAGTTCCATTTTCATTAACTCCCATTCCTGGCATAACAAAACGATTTTGTAACTCTAACTTACCGATTTTGTGAGGGCTTAACACACTTTTAAACATTTAAACTCTTCTCCTTTATTTGTTTTTTCTAAAGTTAGTAATATAATATATTTGTTACACATTATTTATTAGATAAATATTTAACAAATACTTATTTACATTTTAAAATACATAAGCATCTTTGTATTGCATTATAGTTGTCCTAATTGTAGATTTGTTGCAATTAATGGAGGGAGTTAAAAATGGTTGATATTATAAAGCTTTGTGAGTATTTATATAATTCTATGCATTTTCCAATTTATATTTACAACGATACCAGAGACTTAATTGCTCATTTTCCTAAGCAAAAAAATGATACATTGCCTGCATCAGAATATCTATCAAGATTGTGGAATATATATCAAGTTGTTTCTTATATAGAAATTTCCGCTTTCTCCTATTATGGGTGTGTTAAAGTAAAAAATAGTGGAATTAGTATTATTATAGGCCCCATAAATCCTCTACCCTATACTAAAGATACTTTATTTATTATGCATAAAGATTTTCTTATTGAAGATTCAAAAAAAGAATCCTTTAATAATTTTCTTTACAATATCCCTACAAGGGATTTAGATGATTTTATTAATGATCTTTTGCTTATCAATTACATGACAAATAACACACAAATTTCACCTACTGATATAATACATATTTCAAATCCATTATTAAACAATGATATTAACTCTAAATATTATGAAAAAGTATTTTCATCAATAGACGAAAATCTTGTAAATACTAACTACGAAATTGAGAAGGAATTATACGATTATATAGAAGCTGGTAATATAAAAAAGTTAGACATGTTTTATAAAAATATATCCTATGCTAATTATGATACTGGAACAACATCTAGCAATTATTTAAGGCATAAAAAGAACAATTTTATAACTGGTATATCTCTAATTACACGAGCTGCAATAAGAGGAGGTTTCCCCCCTAATAGTGCTTATAGATTATCTGATATTTATCTACAGCAAATTGAACCATTAAGTGATGCAAGCGCTGTTGATTCGCTTTTAATTCAAGCAACTTATGATTATGCTAATCGTGTAGCAAAATTTAAGATACCTATTGTGGCAAATAAATTATTCTATGAGGTCTCAAAGTATGTTAATGAAAACGTCTATAAGGACATTAATGTTTCTGATGTAGCTAAGTATCTTCATTTCAATAGATCTTATCTTTCCCATAGATTTAAAAGTGAGTTTGGAATGACCTTAGGTAAGTATATTCAAAGCTGCAAACTTGAAGAAAGTGAAAACTTATTAAAATATTCAAATAAAAGTATAAGTGAAATTAGTAGTTTGTTATGTTTTTCAAGTCAAAGTCATTTTCAAAATGCTTTCAAAAAGAAACTAGGAGTAACACCTCAAACATATAGAAATTCAGAACATAGAACAAATAAAAAATAAGCAGTGGATAATATATAATATCCATTGCTTATTTTTTATCTATGAATCCAAGCGTTCTAATCCTTACCACTATTAACAATCCAAATTCCTAAAAGTACAAATAAAACTCCTATTAACGTAGATATTTTTAAACTCTCATGTAAAAATAAATAACTAGATATAATTCCAACTATAGGTACTAATAATAAAGATATAGATGCTTTACTTGCTTTAACTTTAGTTAAAATATCACACCATAGTACAAAAGCTAATGCAGATGCTATAATTCCTGAAAATAATATGTATCCTATTGACATTACACTCCACTGTGATTGTCCATTTTCAAAGCAAAAAGAATATAAAAATAATGCAGCTGCTCCTATTGCCATTTGCCAAGCAGTGAATTGAATCTTATCACAATCTTGTAGTTTCTTTTTAATTATGATATTAGATATTGCCCAAGCAATTGCAGATGTTAATGCAAGAACTAGTGCCCATACACTCCCATCCAATTGAGTGATGTTTAGTGCAAAAAATAATCCTATAATACCTACAATAATTCCTATCAACTTTCTAATAGTTAGCTGTTCTTCTGGAATAAAAAAGTGTGCTAGTATACAAAAAAATAATGGCATACTATATGTAAGAACTGATACAATCCCAGCACTAATATGATTTAAAGATATCTGTATCGCTAAATTAAAATATGTTGTCTGTAGTATCCCACATAAAATAAACCACTTTAAATTCTTTTTAGTTGGTAAAGGAATCTTTTTTAAATATACAACAAAAAAAAGCACAGCTGCACCAACAAAAAATCTAAATCCCGCAAATAAAACTGGCGGAAATGCACCATTTGCTGATTTCATAACTACAAAATTAAAGCCCCAAATTAAACATAAAATCAATATCATTCCGTTCATATATAAAAATCCCCCTATTTATAAATTATATATAATTAAGTCATGATCATTAAAATTAATGACCATGACTATTAAAACTACTCTAAGTCAGCCCCATTAGTGCTAATAACTTTCTTGTACCAATCAAAGCTTTTCTTTTTACTTCTTTTATAGGTTCCATTTCCTAAATCATCTGCATCTACATAAATGAAGCCATAACGCTTACTCATTTGAGATGTTGATGCACTTACAATATCAATACACGCCCATGAGGTATATCCCATACATTCTACCCCCTCATCAATAGCAAGTCCAATTTGCTCAAAATGATTTCTAAAGTATTCAATACGGTAATCATCATTGATAGAACCATCATCTTCAACCTTATCATAAGAACCAATTCCATTTTCAACAATCCATAATGGCTTACGATAACGATCATATAAATCAATTAATGAAATACGTAATCCCTTTGGATCTACTTGCCATCCCCACTCACTTATAGGAAGATATGGATTTTTAACTCCTGTAACTAGGTTTCCACCTACTTTTTCACGTTGATCTGCATTTATACTTTGTACCATTGACATGTAATAACTGAATGAAATAAAATCTGATGTATATTGTTTTAAGATTTCTTTATCTCCTTCAAGCATTTTTACTTCTATATTATTTTTCTTTAAATAATGTAGTAAATGTCTTGGATACTCTCCTAAAACCTGTACATCTGTATAAACAAAATTATTTCTGTTATCTCTCTGAGCTAATATAACATCATCTGGATTACATGTTTCTGCATAAGTTAATGTCTTTGTAACCATACATCCAACTTGTGAATTCGGTATTATTTCATGACAATATTTAGTAGCTAAAGCTGCTGCCACAAACTGATGATGAAGTGCTTGATGAATCGCTTGTTCTGCCTCTTTCTTGCTAGAATATTTGTCTTCCACAACACCTACTGTTGTAAATGCATGACGGAATACACTATCTATTTCATTAAATGTTAGCCAGTATTTAACTAAATCTTTATAACGATTAAAACATACTTTAGCATACTTCACAAACATATCAACTAACTCACGAGATACCCACCCATCATAATTATTTACTAAGTATAACGGCATTTCATAATGAGATAAAGTGACTAATGGCTCAATATCATTTGCTCTTAATTCCTTAAAAAGATCTTCATAAAACTGTAGTCCTTTTTCATTTGGTTCTTCTTCAGTACCATTAGGGAATATTCTAGCCCATCCTATAGATACACGTAGAGTTTTAAATCCCATTTCTTTAAATAATGCTATATCTTCTTTATATTTATTATAGAAATCAATACCTCTACGTTTAGGATAATAAAGATCATCCTCAGCTTTCATAGCGTTTTCTATATCCTCTGATCCTATATGCCATTGTTTAACATAGTCCTTAATATCAATATCAGGCTTATACATAGCAACATCAGCTACTGACATCCCTTTTCCATCAACATTCCAAGCTCCTTCTGCTTGATTTGCAGCAATTGCGCCTCCCCATAAAAATCCTTCTGGAAATAATGTCTTTTTAGTCATAAAAAATTCCTCCATATCTTAATTAATTTAAACTATAAATTTAACTATATTTTTTTACTTCTAACCTCTTGTTACACTCATAACTCTATCGCTGCTACTTACATGTCTATATTCATCTATATTTATTGAACTAAACTCTGCACTATTAGTTACCACCATCATAGTTGTTGTATCATATCCTTTTTTGATTATGGCATCTAGCTCGAACTTAATTAATTGTTGACCTTTTTTTACTGTATCACCTTGATTAACAAGCATTTCAAAATATTGTCCATTTAATTCAACCGTATTTATACCAACGTGTATTAGTATTTCTACACCATTACTTGATTTAATACCTACAGCATGTCCAGTAGGAAAAGCTACTTCTATAGTTCCATCTATTGGTGAGGTTATAATTCCACTTTGAGGTATAAATGCAATCCCTTCCCACATTGCTTTTCCTGAAAATACTGGGTCTTTAGAATCTTCTATATTAATCATTTCACCTTCAACACATGATGCTATTTCTAAATTGTTTTTATCTGTATCCCCAGACTTTGCTTCTGCTTTACCTTCGTCAATTCCTAGAATATAAGTAATTGCTGCTGAGATTACAAATGCCATAGTTATACCCATTAAATAGAACTTAAAAGTATCTCCGAAAAAAGCTGGTAATGTAGTTAATGCAGGGAATACATATACAATTGCTTTAGTTTTTAACATTCCCATAAATCCACCAGCTATTCCACCGGCAACTACCATTGAAATTAATGGTTTTCTAAATCTTACCCCTAAACCATATACAATAGGTTCTGTAACTCCACCTAATAATGCTGGAACCATAGATGATGCTGCAAGAGCTCTTGTTTCTTTATTTTGGGAACGAAGAAGTACACCTAAAGCAACACCTGCACTTGCAAAAGTAGCTGCTGCAATCATTGGTCTAATAACATCATATCCAAGATTTGCAATGTTATTTACCATTATAGGAACAACTCCCCAGTGAATACCAGTCATAACTAAGAATGTCCATCCTGCTCCTATAACTAAGCCTGCTAGCAATCCACTCTTATCACTTAAAGTATTGATTACGAATCCCATTCCGTTTCCTAGTGTAACGCCTATTGGTCCAATTACTATTACTGCAAGTGGTACCATTATTAATATAGCAACTAAAGCTAAAGCAAAAATCTCAATACTCTTAGGAATAAATTTCTTTAAAATTCTCTCTACATATGAATATACCCAAATAGTTAATATTGCAGGTATAACTGATCCTGAATACCCCATTAGTACGACTGGAATACCAGAAAAACTTGTCATATCACCGTTTGCTTTCATAAGTCCAGTGAAGTTAGGTTCCATTAGTGAACCAACTATAGCAAGTGAAATAAATGGATTTACTTTAAAAGTCTTTGCTGAACTGTATGCTAAAAAGAATGGTAAAAAGTAAAATACGCTGTTACCCCCAGCACTTAAAATCTTATAAGTCCCACCTGTATTATCCATAAATCCATAAGTTGTTAAAACAACAAGAAGAGCTTTAATCATACCTGCTCCAGCAAGAGCTAATATTATTGGATTAAAAATGGCTGACATTGTATTAAACATACGAGTTAATACATTCCCTGAAGGTTTTTCCTCTACATCATTTGAACTAGATTCATTTTTGATTTGAGGATATAATCTCAATACTGTGTTAAAAGCATCTTCAACATCAGTTCCAATAACAACTTGGAATTGACCATTTCCTTCAACTACTGTCATTACCCCTGGTATCTTTTTAATTGCTTCCTTATCTGCTTTCGATGCATCCTTTAACTTAAATCTTAATCTTGTTACACAATGAAATAAGCTATTAATGTTATCAACACCACCAACTTTAGTAACTACTTCTTTAGCAAGCTTTTCATAATTTTTCTTTGCCATATTTTTATCCTCCTAGAATAAATAATAACTTTAAATACCGTTTACATCGATGTAATATGATTATAGCACTACGAAATTATCCAACTTACTTTTTCGATTTCTAGAAAATCCAACACAAAAATAAAAAAGTGTGGTATACTAAAAAGTTTACCTACACTTTTTTCTTGTTATTTATTCTCTTTGCATATCTAAAAACAATATAGTCAGTAATTAATTGAAATAGTATTGAATGGGTCTGTATCTTAGATGCATGCTTAAATGTTATGCATAAATCAACATAAGGATGCCCCTCCATCTCTTTATTAGCTGTAATAGCAACAATTTTTGCCTTAGTTTTTCTAAACACATTTTTATCTATGTCCCCAGTTGTTATTAACTGATGCTTTTTTATATAATTTCCTGAGTTAGTAAAGATGATTATTAAAGTATCTTTATCAGCATTTTTAATAAACTCAGTTTGCTGCACATCACTTATGTGTGTAGTGATGTATTTTTCATTATACGCAAGCTTCATCTGAAAATCCATAGCGGCTGATTCCGAATATAAAAGCCCAAAAGCTGCCACTTTATCATATTTTATTAAATCCCCAACTAACTCATCTATCTTAGACATATCAATACTAGACTTTGCTAACCTTAAATCATCTATAATTAAGTCTATATACTCCTCTTCAGTATGCTCATCCAAATAACTTAAAATATTATCCTTATAATTTAAATCATTAGTATCTTTATTACTTTTATAAGAAGATGCTAATTTCATCTCCAGAAAGTCATCAAACCCTATATATCTAGCAAACTTAGAAATCGTAGATGTTGAAACAAAACATAGGTCTGCAACTTCCGATATTGTCATATTTCTTAATGAACTAAAATTAGACAATAGAACACTTGCCACATGATAATATGTTGAATTCTCTTTTCCGTTATTCAAAATTATTAATAATCTATTTAGTAACTCACCCATACTAATATTTTCCCTCCTAGTATAAAAAACGTATCTATTTTTTTACCTATTATATATTATCATTCTTTACTTTAAAAGAAATATTAATTTATCATAATAAAAAATCCAGTAGAATTTCTATTTAGTATCTACTGGATTTTAATATTTAATATAATTTTTAATAATTTGCTACTATAGTTAGTTTTTACAGTTTTTCTCCATTAGATGCAATTACATCCTTATACCAGTAAAAACTGTCTTTTTTGTAGCGTTTCATTGTTCCTTTTCCTTCATCATCTAAATCTACATAAATAAATCCATATCGTTTTTTCATCTGTCCTGTAGATGCTGAAACTAAATCTATACATCCCCATGGAGTATAACCTAAAACTTCAACACCATCTAGTGCTATAGCATCTTTTATTGATTTAATATGTTCCCTTAAATAATGGATATGATACTCATCATGAACTTCTCCATCTTCTAGAGCATCTATACCACCTACTCCATTTTCTGCAATAAACAATGGTTTTTGATAACGATCATAAAATTGATTCAAAGTTGTTCTTAAACCCAATGCATCGATTTGCCATTTCCAAGCGCTTTCCTTCTCCTTTAAATATGGATTTCTTAATGTAGGAAATAGATTACCTTCTACTTCTGCTTTCTCTTTCACTATTTTAGGATTCGTACAAATTAAATGCGAAGAGTAGTATGAGAAGGAAATGAAATCAACAGTATTATTTAATAAAATTTCCTTATCATCCTCTTTAAAGGGAACATTGAATCCATTTTTTTCCAGTTCCTTTAACTTATAATTTGGATAATATCCTCTAGATAACACATCACTAAAAAAATACTTATTTCTATCAGTTGACATTGCCTGCCAAACATCCTCTGGTGAACAAGTATATGGATAAGTTACTCCTGCAGCAAGCATACATCCAACTTTGTTTTTAGGATTTATTTCATGAGCTATCTTAGTTACCCAAGCACTAGCAACTAATTCATTATGAATAGCATTATAAATCTGTGAAATTTTATTTTTATCTTTTTTTAAAATAACACCCGCCGAATTATATGGCAATGCTTCAATGGCATTGATTTCATTAAAAGTTAACCAATATGTTACTAAGTTCTTATATCTAGTAAATAAAGTAGTCGCATATTTCTTGAAAAACTCAATTGTTTTTCTATTCTCCCAGCCATCATATTTTTTTATTAATCCTACTGGGATATCATAGTGGGTAATAGTCACCAAGGGCACTATACCATGTTTATGACATTCTCTAAACATGTTTTCATAAAAAAGTAAACCTTCTTCATTTGGTGTTTCTTCATCACCTTCTGGAAATATTCTACTCCACGAAATAGACATTCTAAAAGTTTTAAAGCCCATCTCCCCTAGTAGAGCTATATCTTCTTTATAATGATGATAAAAATCTATACCTTTCCATGAAGGATAATATAAATTCTTTTTAGGCTCTAAACTATCAAGATTACCCATCATTATAGAAAATCTTTCTTTGCCTTGAGGTATTAAATCAATATGCCCTAATCCTCTACCCCCTTCATTATATGCGCCTTCAACTTGATTTGCTGAAATTGCTCCTCCCCACAAAAAGTTATCAGGAAATTTGTAGTTTTTTATGTTATCCATCCTTTAATCACACTCCAATATTCTGTTCTTCAAGCTTACTTTTCTGTTCTTTTTCTAATAATTGATTATCATAAATTTTGAAGAATGGGTACCAAATCAACATTAATAAAGGAATCATTATAATTTCAAACAATACTATTCTAAAGTCAAGACACTTTATAAAACTATTAACGAAAATTGGGAAGGTACCGCTTACCATAATATAGAAAGGTGTGATTAATCCTAAAGTGCAGCCGATCCAATATAAAACACCTACAATTAATCCTCCAAAAACAAATGGAATCATTAAAATCGGATTAAAAACAACTGGTGCTCCAAATAATACAGGTTCGGAAATTCTAAATATTCCTGGAACAATAGTAGCTTTACCAAATGCTTTTAGTTGTTCAGATTTAGCTCTAAAACATAGAATAATAAATCCTAATGTATTTCCTGTTCCACCTAGCAAAGTAATTGCTTGTGTTATAAATATTGGGAAAAATATAGGTGCTTGACCAGCTGCAAATAATGATGCATTCTCAGCAAAAGCAGCCATTGTAATAGGAGTTGTAATTGGCATTACTACCATCATTCCATGAACCCCACAGCACCATAATATAAGAATAAATGCACTTACTAATAAAGCTCCTGGAACTGAATTAACTGCTGATACAGGTGCTGCAAGTAATTTTTCAATTGCCGAAGGTAAAGATAGTGCAGGATTAATTGTGCTAATTAATAAATTACTACCAAAGAAAACAATAATGTTTATTAATAATGGAATAATTGTAGCAAATGTCTCTACTAAAGATGGTGGAACTGAATCTGGCAGTTTAATAGTAACCTTGTGTTTTATACAAAAATGAGTTATTTCAACAGATATCATAGCAACTAATATAGATGTAAACATTCCTTGTGCACCAAGATATGTTGTACTAAGAGCTGATATTTTAGCCCCGCCTTCTAAAGTGTAGTAAGTTGAAGGTGCTACTACCATTAAAAATAAGCTCATAGAAACTATCCCTGCATTTAAACCAGACATTTTATAACTCTTTGCTAAATTGTAAGCAATAGCAAATGTGGTTACAAGAGATATTAACCCCATTGTCATGTTAAATGGAATCAGTATTGTTGTTTTATATGTTTGTGCGAAATTATACCATCCAGAAAATAATGACCAAAATCCACCTTTATTGATTAAATCAGCAGTTACTGGCGGATTAGCAATTACCATAAATACCGCTGAAACTAAAATCACTGATAAACTTGCCATTATACCATTTTGCATTGAAGAAAAATGTCTTTCACTTGCTAAAAAATTAGCAACTGGCGTTAGCTTTTTCTGAACAAATCTCATTAACTTTTCCATTTTTATTCTCCTTTCTGAATAAGTAATTTGACACTCTTAATAATATTATCAACGTTTCCAATTGCATAATCCATAGGATTGATTTGACCAACTGGCATATTACCTACCATTTGCATAATTTCATTTGTTTTATAAGACATTTGTGGTCCAACAAGAATACAGTCATAATCTTTATAGTAATTGTCATACTCGCCAACACCATAAGCTTTAACTTCTAAATCTTCTCCATTTTTCTCAGCCCATTTTTTCATTTTATTCATCAATATACCGGTAGATATTCCTGCGGCACATACTAACATTATTTTCATATCACTACCTCCTACTTTCTTCATGTAAAATAATAATTTCTTTGATTAATTCTTGTGCTAAAATACTAGTCATTAGGTGATCTTGTGAATGAATAAGTAAAACATTTATATCTGCCTTCTCTCCATCCGCTTCACTAACTAATAATTCTGTTTGAACTTTATGTGCTTCTAATGCTGAGTCTTTTGAAGATTTCATTAATATTTCTGCTTCATCATAATTGCCTTTTTTAGCTTCATCTAAAGCTCTAAATGCTAAACTTCTAGCCTCTCCAGAGTTTGCAATAATATTCATTGCTATCATTTCTGTATCAAATTTTGCCATTTTTATTCCTCCTTAAAGTTTCTTAATTATTGCAAGTACATGTGCAATCTCATCATCACTTATTAACACTTTAAAGCGCTTCTCAATCTTCTTAAAAATTTTAAGAAGCTCCTTAAACTCCATCTCATACTTCATAACATAACGATGAGTATGAATATTTTCAGCTATCCTTTCATTTGCTAGAAGACGGTTAATTAAGCAAGCAATATGCACGAACAATCCTAATTCTTGGTCAATACTTAATTTTTCTATTCTCTTAATATCTTCTATCACTTCAGGAACTATTTTTTTTATTTTATTTACTGATATATGTTCTAACTGTTCACCTAAATATTCATAAATTGGTTGATAGTCTATTTCAGAACTATTTCCTATTGAAAAATCTAATATTTTATCTATCTTTGAAGTATCAACATTAAGAACATCACTTATAGATATAAATGGAATTCCAAATAATTTTGGATCATAAGTACCTACAAACGCATGTATATTCTTAAGCTCTTTAATCTTTTTAACTTCATTTAATAGAACTTTCTTATTACTAATTGCTAGTGGAATTACATCAAAATCTAGTTTTGAATATTTTTCAATGTATTCCTTCAATTGAAGGGCTCCACCCTCACCAGTATTGCATAGAGTGATGATTACTTCCTCACATTGTTTTTTACTAAACATTTCATTAACTTCTTTCATCAAACCGTGGTATATATTATCAATATCACCATCTACCATACATTTTCTTGAAGCATCTAGTCCTAATAAGGTTATTGGCATACAAATCATTCTAATCTCTATGTTAGTCTCTTGTATTATAGTTTCTAATAGAGTTTTTATAGACCCCATATCGTATATAACAATTATGCCTTTTCCATTATCAATCTTTTGGATATATGACTTTAATTCTTCATAAACTTCCAAAGGATTTCTGTCTAAAGAAAGATCATATCCATATGTGTTTTTAGCATCAACTAAAGTATTAACAACATTACATATAGAAGTAGCAGTTCCATTTCCATGAAGTATATATAAAACATTAGGTTTTTTACTTATCTCATCTTCACCAACATCTATAATGAACATAGTAAATAATACAACCTCATCTATTGGTATTTTCATATCAAGTTTCTCTTCTAGCTCACTTGCAAATTTTAAACAACTGCTATATTCTTCATGATAGTTTTCAATAATCTCCATAATCTGTTCATTTTTTAAACGCTGACCAGATTTATTTCTATTTTGTAGAGAATTAATATGAAGACATAATCCATATAAAATAGATGTTGGATAGTTTACAGAAAACTTCTTTTTACAATTGTCTAAAAAACTTGAAACAAGATTTATAATTTTAGGAGAAACTAACTTCGATAATTGCTCTGTATTTACTACCTTACTTGATAAACTTCTATTATATTTTTCAAACTCATTTTTCAGATGAGAACTTATGATAAGATTTATATCTTCTTTTTCAATCCCTCTATCTTTTAATTCATTAAATTGATTGTTGATAAAGTCATACATAGAGTTTTTTTCTGTCTTATCACTACTTTTTTCTATTTCTGTAGAATCCTTTTTTAATATATAAGAGTAGTCACTTGGAATAATTTCTTCTATTTCAAAACGATATTTCTTATAGCTTAAAAAACCTTTTCTAACATAGTTTTCAAAGTCACTTAAATATAAACTTATTATCTTATCACTACTTCCGTAATTCCTAACAAAAGCATTAGCACAACCTATTTTAATATCTTTTCTTAACTGTTTTATATTTCCTGTGCACTCGTATAACAATAGGCAAGTAATTAGTTCGGAGTTTATTTTTAAATTTTTGTCACACTCAATGGATTCTATTGTGAAAAAATGATTAATTAAGTTAAATCTTTCTTCTAGTGGTCTCATGCTCAAAGAGGGCAACTCAATTTTCATCGGTATCTTAGAAGCAATACCTTCCAAAATGTGAGGATTTACTTCACTATTACATGCCAAAATTAACAATGTATTTTTTTGTTTCATAATAACTGAATTGTCATCATAGATAAATTCTCCGTTTTCAAGGAAATGATTAAGACGATTTCTAATTCTACCTTCCATCATATCTACATTATCAATAAATAAAACTCCGTACGCCGCTTTATCAAAATAGTTGATAAATTTATCATCTGATTTTCCGTAAAGTTCATGTTCTAGTTGCTGCATGTCTTCAATATAGTGTCTGCAGTTCACTTTAATGAAGGGTGCATCTTTGTCTAATACTTCCTTTTCCTTGGCAAACTGATACATAAGTTCTGCTAAATAACTTTTACCTGTACCAGCCTCTCCTATGATTAATGTATTCAAGCTATTGTTTGGATAAAGTATGGATGCCTTAGCAAGTTGAACTACATTTTTCAAACTTCCATCAAAACCAATTAAATTTTTGAAAATAGATTTTTCAGTATTAAAAGAGTCTGGTGAAGTAATGTAATAAAGTACTGGTCTTCTTCCTTTTTTTGTGACCTTTTCTTCATTAACTAATTGATTTAATATAGCACTTACATTGGAACGATTCATTCCTATCTTGTTAGCTATATAGGATGTCTCTAACCCGCTATCTTCACCTTCTTTTAATGACAAATAATGTTCTTTCATCAAATCGTAAATTACTTCTTTAGAAGTTTTCATCTTTTTCCCCCTTGATTTAAGGTACATGCTTTATCGTTTACAACTATAATATTAAACATTTCAAGGTTTTAGTCAAACCAGCTATTTTCTCATTTTCCACTTGTTTTTAATACACAAGTTTTATAAAAATGAACTTTTGAAAACAATAAAGCTGTGTATACCCATTTTTATGTTGTTTTTATTGTTTGTGTATATCAAATTATGATTTTTATCACTATATGTATGTACTTTTTTATACACATCTAGTATTTTTTATATTTTTATATAAAATATTATTAAATATCATAATACATTAATTTACCTCAATTTATCAAATTGTATTTATTTACAACAAAAAAGACATAGTATAAGATTATATAAACTAAGTCTTTATATATATTACTATTCTTTTATATTACTATTCTAATATAGGTACCCATACCTTAAAGTATCTAGTTTTACTATTTATATGAGTAATTTTTGCTATTTGAGTTATAAAAATATCACCATTTATTTTTATATTTTTATTTTCTATGTATTCTAAAATATCATTAAACTCTTCATAGTTAAATGTTAAATCTTCATTAATAGTAATAATAGTAGTTATTGTTTTTTCCTTCTTAATATGCATCATATTATCTACTGAAATATTTAAAAATTTAACCCAATCATAAGTAAATGATGTTCCTCCTATATAATTCTTTTTCTTTAAAATAAAATCTTTCATATTGATTAAAATAGAAAAATCAGCAAATGCAAAATCATTCAATAGCATACTTGCAAAATTAGCATACTTGTTTTTATTTTCATCGAAATCATTAATATTATCAAAAGCAAGTGATAAATATATATCATCCATTTCTTCAATTTTAAATTGATTTTTAATATTATTAATTGAATGAAGCATTTCTAAATTAGCTTTATTCTTTATAGCCAGTTTTTTATAATAAATGGACTGTTTCTCATAATATTTTTGCTTTTCTTCAATGATGGACGTATATGATGATAATTTATCAACATTCTTTATTTTCTTAATTTCTTTAATAGAAAAATCTAGAGAACGGTATTTTCTACATTCAGCAATTGTTTCTACATCCAAGTCATTATAATAACGATAGTGATTTTTCATATCTATTTCAGGATGTATTAACCCCATTTTTTCATAATGTCTTAATGTTTCCCTGTTAGTATTTAAAAACTCGCATAGACTTTTTGCTGTGTATTTCATATTAATCCTTCCTTGCTTAACTCTAAATTCAAAGTTATATTATTTTTTATCTTCATCATGATTAGTTCTATGTAAAAATCTATAACAACCTCTATAAGAAAACTAGGAAATTATATATATCAATATATTTTTAAACCGCCTATATTCTAAAATTAATTTCAAATATCACATTAATTACTAATAACTACTTTCTCATAAATCATTATATCATTGTTCCTTATTCAATTTAATTAAAAATTATTCTTGACTTCGTTGTTACAACGAAGTTTATCATTCTCCTATAAAGTAAAAGGAGGTTACGTGAAAATGAAAGGAAAAATCGCATTAGTTACAGGTGGATTAAGTGGTATTGGAAAATCTATTGTTTTTGAATTAGCAAAGAAAGGATTAACAATTGTCATATTAGACATTCAAGATGACAAGGCTAACTCAGTAATTGAACATTGTAAGGAATTAGGTGGTGATGCTATATATATAAAGTGTAATTTATTTGACTCTAAAGAAATTGCTGAATCTTTTAATTTTATCAAAGAAACTTATGGTCGTTTAGATTATGCAATGAATAATGCTGGATTTGGTATTTTATCAAAGCCATTTGGCGAAGTCAATGAAGATGAAATAGATAAACTTTTAGGAATTAATATTAAAGCATATATGTTATGTATGATTCATGAAATTAATATGATGAAAGAAAATGGTTTTGGACGTATAGTAAATACAGCCTCAGGTTCAGGTCTTGTAGCTTCAAAAGGAATGGCTCTTTATACAGCTTGCAAACATGCTGTATGTGGTTTAACAAAAGCAGCTGCTTTGGACTATGCTAAAGATAATATTACTATAAATGCTATTGCTCCAGGTACAATTGAAACAGAACTTGTTCTTCCAATTAAGGAACATAAGCCAGAAGAATATGCATTATGGTGCCTATCAAATCCAATAGGTCGTTTAGGTCAACCACATGAAATTGCTAGGGTTGTATCATTTTTATTTGAAGATGATTCTGAATTTATTAATGGTACAATTATCCCAATTGATAGTGGATTTGTTGCTGGAAAATAAATCATTTATTCTATAATTAACTAAAACTCTAATTATTTTAAAATTACCAGAGGAACTTTTATCCTATGGTAATTTTAAAATAAACAATATACCATCTAAAATAATTTCTACAAATTAAAAAAATTCTATTATATTATACTACTATTTTTCTCATCTCTTAATTTCATCATTAAATCTTGAGTGATACCCTCTTTATATAGATTTTGTATAGATGCAATTTCAATATATCCAATTCTCTCATATAATGCTTTAGCCTCTGGAGTGAAGTCCGCAACTAATAAAAATACTTTTTTATAGTCTTCAAAGCACATGTCCTCAAAAAACTTTAGTAGTTTTTTTCCTATTCCATGTCCACGACTTTCTTCACTTACTGCAAGAATATGTAGGAAGGGGAATGAGTGAAAGATTCCATTCAAAATATACCATATAAATCCCTTGCAACTGTTATTATCATCGATAGCTATGTATATTTCTTCTTTAGAAAATCCTTCTTCTAATGCCTTTCGAGCACTCAATGTCGTCAACTTAGAACAATAGCACCAAAGAAATTTTATATGAATTTGAGATTAAGTAGTCAATTTAGTTTAAAAAATGGTATAATTAATAAACCTACTGGGAAAGTAGATTTTGGAAATGTTTAGTTTTTATAAACTTATATACAAGATTTTCTTTGAGAGTGATGCTTTTTCCTTGGGTGTTTGTTTTTTCGCTCATGACTACGGTTTGGACGTATTTGTGAGCGTATTTTTTTAGCCTTCTCTAATATACTTTCTAATAATCTTTTTCCTAAAATAGGCTTTACCAGCATCGATATTATCTTTTTCAAAACTTTACTTAATATAAAATTTCTATTTGCCTGATATTCTGACTTTAAGTTTTTATCCATATTATGATTTGCTATCGCTTCATCGGCATCTTTCTTTATAAGCGACGCAACCATAGATAGATAAATAGATGCATAAAAGTCTTGTTCAATTGCAATTGGCTTAGTTCCAGAAAATTCTTCTATTTCAATACTACTTTTAAGCTCTTTGTATTTAGATTCTATTCCCCACCTAATGAAATAAAGTTCTTTAAATTCCATCGGTGTAATTTTCTTATTATACATATTAGTCACTAATACCTCAGTTATTTCATCAGAAAGTTTAATCTTTAATACTCTTACTTTCTTTATTTCCCCATTTAACTTATATTCTATGGTAGAATCATGGGATTCAGTAGATTGAGCAAGTTTGAAAGAGCTTGATACTCTCATTAAAAAGCATAGACCTTTACTATTTAAATAATCAAACATATCATATGACGGATAGCCTCTATCAAAAATTACAATACTATTTTTTAGTGAAATTTTATCACCTATTGATTCTATATGCTGTTTAGCCAAATCCCTTTCACTTGTTCTGTATTTTGTGATTTTAGAATCAACTATAATATCATTTAGTACATCATACAAAGCTGACGCCGATGCGATAGCAGTTCTTGTTTTGTTCTGATTACTACTTAATCCAAAATACTCACCACATTCAGCCGTATCTGGAACTTGTAAACTTGTTCCATCAACGGCAAGTATATTAAATCCATTCCACTTCTTAAGAGTTTTTGTGGATTTGTAAAAAGAATCAACAAATAGCCTGCATAATTCCTTAAATGCTTCAGTTGATATATTCTGCCTTGCCTTAGAAAATGCTTGTTTTGATATATGAGGAAAATTTAAATATGTATGATCTTCAATAAAATCACTTATTTCTGTAGCTATAGATTTACGTAATGCGGAGCAAATAAAGTATATCGTATTAGAGAAGGATAATTTTCTTTTTCTAGAGAATGAGTTTCCCAAGCTATATGATTCTTTAAAATCACTAGAAACAATTAACTCGTTTGTTTTCTTTAAAATTTGAGATAGCACTTTAGTATTTTTCATAAAATCAAACCTCACTATAAATTTAATATCTATAGCAAGGCTTCATTTTTCTTACCTATTGTCAAGTGTTTTTTTATTAATTTTTCATATTTCCTTAAGTTGACGACATTGTTCGAGCACTTCCTTCTTTTGAAAAATATCTTCTTCCAAGTTCAGAATTTATCAAAGCCTTCTCACAATCATCTATATAATTCATGCTTCCTTTTACAATTTTTATTTCCATAAAACACCTCTATTCTTAAGTTAAATGATAAATCAAATATAATTTATCATTTAATATTATACTATAATTTGGATTTATACTATATTTTTATAACATTTTATAATTATTATGGAATTAATGAGCTATTTCTCGAAAATTCTTTTTCGTTAACTTAATAAGTTCAAACTATTTTTTCAAGTTGCTCATTAGAACATGGCTACATCTTGCATTTCATATCCTTTCTTAACGAAAGATCTCTTCTATCAGTTGTAATTACAGTGATTTTGGTTTTTACTATTTCTTATCTCATAAGAACTACATTAACTTTAAATTATTATTTTCCTCTTTATCTTTTAATACTCAAAATTGCTTTGCTATAAAAAGAGCACCTCCAAATGCTAATTCTTTAACATTTAAGGTACTCAAAGGGGTAATAAATAGATGATCAGTAGAATTTGAAGCAATTGTAATATATGTATTATTTCAAATTTCTAATTAACTGATCTTAACAGCTCACTTATAAAGATAGAGTTTGTATGATTACAAGCTCATTACAACTTCAAATGCATCTCTTGTAGCTCCTAAAGCATTTCCAGTCTTTACTGCTCCACCGATAACTCTAACATCATTACACACTTCTTTTATTTCTTCTAATGAAGTATTGTTTGGTCTATATCCTAAGGATAATACTACTGTATCTGCTTCAATTGCTTTCTTGAATGGACCTTGTTCAACAATAATATGATTGTCTGCAATTTCAGCTAATTTTGTATTTACATTAACTTCAACATCATATTCATTTAATAATTTCTTTAAACGCAAGCTTTCATGAATATTTGGTAACATTTCTACTATAGATACAGATCCATTTTCTTTCATTGCAATGAAAGTAGCAGTTTCAACACCAACTTCTCCACCACCAATAACGATAACTTTATTTCCTGTATCTACTTTAGCAAGTAATACATCTTCAGCTACTACCACATGTGGTTTATTTGAACCTTTAATTGGAGGAACTATAGGATTACCACCTGCAGCAAAAATAACTGTATCAGGCTTGTCTTTCTCTACTATTTCCTTAGTAAGTGGTGTATTTAATTTTATCTTAACGTTTAATGTTTTCATTTCTTGAATTAACCAGCTTGTGAATGTAGTTAACTCTCCTTTTCCTGGTGGGTATGCTGCTGATAAAAATTGTCCACCTAGACAATCTTTAGCTTCAAATAATGTAACATCATGGCCCTTTTTAGTTGCAGTAATTGCTGCCTGCATACCACCTGGTCCGCCACCTGCAATATATACTTTCTTAGGATTCTCAACTTTGTTATAGTCAAATTCATATTCTCTACCAACAGAAGGGTTTACTAAACATGTAACATGTCCAAGTTCTCCCAAAATACCGCCATAACATCCTAAGTTGCAGTTAATGCAGTGACGTATAGTTTCTTGTTTTCCATTTTTTGCTTTATTAGGTAAGTGAGGATCCGCAAGTGAAGTTCTACCCATACCAACAAAATCAGCTTTTCCAGTCTTTATAATGACTTCTGCTGCTTCAGCATCTGTAATTCTATTTGCAACTATAACAGGAATATTTACAACTTCCTTAATTTTTTCAGCATATGGTACTACAAATCCATGCTGCAAACTATCAATATCTAAATTATTATGACTTCCATACATACCGGAAGACACATTTAATGCATCAAATCCTAAATCTTCTAAAAATTGAGCCAACTCTAAAGTATCCATTAACTCTCTTCCACCCATATATCCGTCTCTAGATGATATACGACAAGTCACTGGGAAATCAGCACCAACCTTGCTTCTTACATCTTCATAAACTTCTCTAACGATACGAGTTCTGTTTTTAAAGCATCCACCATACTCATCTACTCTCTTGTTTAGATGTGGTGATAAAAATTCCATTAGTAAATATCCATGTGCAAGATGAACTTCAACACCGTCAAACCCAACTTTCTTAGCTCTTAAAGCACAATCTCCAAATTGAGATACAAGTTCATGAATTTCATCAACACTTAATTCATGAGGAATTTCTTTTAAAAACGCACAAGGAATCGGTGATGGTGCAACTGGCTGTTTACCGCCATTAACAAAATGATTACTTTGACGTCCTGGGTGATACACTTGGCAGAAAATTTTACTGTCATATTTATGAACTGTATCTACTAACTTTTTATGTCCTGGAATTTGTTCATCATTATACAATCCAGGAATATTTGTGTATCCTTTGCCATTTTCATTGATTGCATAGTCTTCAGCAATGATTAAGCCCCAGCCCCCCTTAGCTTTTTCTTCATGGTATTTAATATACCTTTCTGTTGCTGTACCATCTTCATTACAATAGTTTGTTACCATTGCAGTAACAACCAATCTGTTTGGAATCTCACAATTATTAATCTTCATAGGTGTAAAAAGTTTTTTCGACATTTTTCATAATCCTCCTGTTATTTATTTAACAAATTAATTTTACACCCTGAAGTAACTACAGAGTCAATTACTTTATCAAACGTTTTTCTACAGGAATCATAATTTCAATATAACGACACAGCTTGCTATTTTCATGAACACGCACCAATATACTTCCCACAATATCACCACTAATACTAAAATCGGATTTATTAACATACTCTATAGCAGGTTCAATCATCTTAAGAGAGAGTTCATCCTTTTCCCCTGCATTAATAATGGTGCTCACGCATAACTGTGGTGGAATAGTCTTAACAGAGTCATCTATTGGCAGCCCAAGAGCAGGAACATATCTAGCATCCACTATAAATGACCAAAAATCATGGTCGATGGTGTGAAAATTTGATAAATGTTCCAATGGAATATGTAAAGCCGAATCTATAAACGGGTATTTTTTCATCCAAGCAGCATATAGAGTGTTTCTATAATCAAAATCAAGATATTGACTTCCATTACGCTCAGTACAGACCATATATTTACGTTCTGGCTGCTTGCAGAACCAAAAGTTTCCTTGATTAAGCGCAACAGTTTCTAATTTCCTTCTATAGTTTTCAAGATATTCTATCTTCATAGTATTATATTGAATTTCTTGTGTTAAATTTAATTCCTTAGATTCAATCCTTTTTATTAAAAAATTAAGATTTTCCTCATACATCAAGCGTGAAATTTCCTTAACAGAGAAACCCATACTTCTATATTTCATACATTCTGCCAAGTAAAAGATGTCCCATGGTTCGTAATGACGATATTTACTATCTTTTATTCTTGAAGGCCTAACAATATTTTGCTGTTCGTAAAAACGAATAGTTTCTACTGGTAAATCCAATAATTTTGATACTTCTCCAATCTTTAAACTCATATTTACCTCCTAAACCCTAAAGTTACTAAAGAGTTTTTAATGATACTATGTTAATCTTTCTAACTTATACATCTGTATAATATCACACTTTTCATATATACAATCACGTTTTTGAATATGGTGTTTTCTTTATATTGCAAAATCTTAAAAGACACTTAGCAATTAATATACTAAGTGTCTTTTAAGATTTCTTTAACCATAATGAATTAATATTTGTAGAAGAATACCTGCTGGACTTGATCTATCTATCGTTCCAGCAGATATATTTATTCAAACTTCTTCATCTTTTTAACAGACTACTATTCTAAATCTTCACCATTGCTAGTAATAACCTTCTTATACCAATAAAATGAATCTTTTCTTTTACGTTCTAAAGAACCACTACCTTCACTATCTCTATCAACATATATGAAACCATATCTTTTCTTCATTTCACCTGTTGATGCACTAACAACATCTATACATGACCACATAGTATATGCAATTAAATCCACACCATCTTCAATAGCTTCTCCCATTTGTTCAATGTGTTTTCTTAAATATTCCACTCTATATACATCATGAATACTTCCATCTTCTTCAACTTTATCATCTGCACCTAGTCCATTTTCAACAACCATAATTGGTATATGATATCGATCATAAACTTCATTTAAGAAATATCTTAACCCTTTAGCATCAATCGTCCATCCCCAGTCACTTGTTTCTAAGTATGGATTTTTAAGTCCCATACTCATATTTCCTCCAGTTAACTGATATTCTGGATTTTCACTTGCACAATAAGTTGCATAATATGAAAATGAATAGAAATCAACTTTTCCCATAATTAAAGTTTCTTCATCTTCAGGTTCCACTTCTATTTTTATGTTATTCTCTTTAAAATACCTCTTTGAGAAATATGGATATTGACCAAAAACCTGTACATCTCCACATAAATAATTATCTATTTGCATCTTTTTCTGAGCATAAATAATATCATCAGGTGAACATGTTCTTGGATAATATACCATTCCACCAAGCATACATCCAACTTTATTATTAGAATCTATTTTATGTGCTAACGAAACAGCTTTTGCACTTGCTATTAGTTGGTGATGTAACGCTTGATAATTTTTTGAAATATCATCAAATTTCATTGTTGAAAAGTTAATTTCAAACTCTTCCTTTACAGCACCAGCAAAATAAAGTCCAACAGGCTGAGTCATAAAATTAATTTCATTAAATGTTAACCAATACTTTACTAAACCCTTATATTCACTAAAAATGACATCACAGTAATTAACATAAAAATCAACTAATTTACGATTACTCCACCCTTCATATTTTTCTACTAAATTAAGTGGTATATCATTATGATAAATAGTTACAAGAGGTTCTATATTGTATTTTCTACATTCTTTAAATACATTACGATAAAATTCTACTCCTGCTCTATTAGGTTCTTTATCATCGCCATTTGGGAAAATTCTAGCCCAACTAATGGACATACGATAAATTTTGAATCCCATTTCTGCTAATAAAGAAATATCTTCTTTATATCTATGATACATATCTACACCATCATGATTAGGATAGTATTCATTTTGCTCAATATTTCTTGTAAACTTTCTAGCCTTAGTGTGACTTCCTGCCGTTACATGGTCAAAAAGAGTTGGTCCTTTTCCATCAATATTCCAAGCACCTTCCCCTTGTTTAGAAGACGTCGCTCCACCCCACATAAAATTTTTTGGAAACTTTCCCATACAAACACGCTCCTTAAATTAATAATGATAAAAGTTCATCTTTTGCATTAACTTTTTTATCTGTAACTGATACTACATCTAAATAATCTTTTGAATTTGTTACAATAACTGGAGTCTTTGTTGAATATCCTTCTGAGTGAATTTTATCCAATTCAAATGTAACAAGTAAATCTCCAGCTTTAACTTTATCACCTTGTTTTACATAAGATTCAAAGTATTTTCCTTCAAGTTTAACTGTATCTACTCCTATATGAATTAATACTTCGCAACCATTATCAGAAACTATTCCAATTGCGTGTTTTGTTGGAAATAGAGTCATTATTGTTCCATTACAAGGAGCAACTACTTTACCTTCAGTAGGTTCAATAGCAACTCCATTACCTAATAAACCTTGAGAAAAAGCATCATCTTCAATATCTGATAAAGGAATTACATTACCTTTCATAGGTGATAATAGAGTTTCTTTTTTTATTTGTTTACTGTCTACCTCTTTTGTATTATCCTTATCGTTTTGTTCATCGTCTTTAAATAATACAATAGAACCTATAAATCCTAATACAAGTGCTAAAACCGAAACAGCTATTGCCAAAATTAATGAGTTTATTGAATCTTCTGGATTTATATATCCAGGTATCTTGAAAATACCCATTCCTGGAATTGTATATATTTTTAATCCTAGGACTCCAACTACCCCTCCTGCAATTCCAGCTGCTACGCAAGAAACAATAAAATGCTTAATTCTTGGTAAAGTAACCCCATAAATAGCTGGTTCAGTTACTCCAAACAGCCCTGAAATCCAAGCTGGTAAAGCAATTTCTTTTAATTTCTTATTTTTAGTCTTTAACCAAATTGCCATTACAACACCAGTTTGTGCGAAACTAGCAACTCCTAAAGCAGCATAACTTGGATCTGGTACACCACCTAGAACATTCATGTAAATGGTAACTATAAATATTGAATGAATTCCGAATATAACCATAACTTGATATAGACTTCCGATTACTAAACCTGAGACAATAGGACTAATGCCATATATAGATATTAATGTACTTGAAAGTAGTGTTGCAAGATAATTTGCTGCAGGCCCTATAACCATATATCCAAGAGGAAGTGTGATTAATAAGACTAACATCGGTGTTACGAAATTTTTAATCACAGTTGGAACTACTTTATTAAAGAATCTTTCTAGTGGAGCAGCCAATGCAACTAACACTATTGCTGGTAAAACAGTTGAAGTATAGGTTGCTTTAAAAGCCATTCCAAAAATAACTAAGTCTGCGCCATTTATCTTTGGATAACAAAGAAATGCACCAATTGTTAACCCTAAAAAGATACTTAACCCCAATTTTTTTGCAGTTGTATAACCAACCATTATAGGGATGAAAAAGAACATAGCATCTCCAACAGCATTTAATAATATATATAATCCGTTATCCGCTGTCAATATTCCTGAAGTTGATAGTATTGCTAATATACCTTTAATCATACCAGATGCAACTAAAACACTGCTTAGGGGAACAAAAATGCCACTAAGAATATCAAAGAATTTTTCTTTTAAAGTCATCTTTTTCTTTTCTTTATTATCAGCATTAACATCTATATTAGCAACTTTGCAAACTTCCTTAAATACTTCTGGAACATGATTTCCAATAACTACTTGATATTGTCCAGTAGATTTCATAACTGTAACAACACCGTCCATATTCTTCAATACATCATCTTTCGCTTTAGATTCGTCCTTTAATGTAAAACGTAAACGTGTAACACAATGTACTAATCCTAAAATATTTTCTTTTCCACCAACATTTTTCACAATTTCTTTAGCTAGTTGTTCATATTTACCCAATTTTTTTACCTCCTATTTTATAAATAAATTGAACTTAGATAATCTCATTCATTTTTATAGAAGGTTTAGCCAACTTAATGTTACTATCCTACATCGTATATCTTTAATATATCATTGCTATATTTAAAGTATATTATTTTATAGTTGAATCTTTATTTTTATATATAACTCGTTCTATATGTATAGTCAAATATAGTTTTTCTTCATTTGACAAAACATACTGGTATTTTCTTAATAAAAATTCACTAATTGTTTCTACACACTCAAAGGATGATTTATAAGTACTTTTAATTGTTTGAAATAACTTGTTATCGTTTCCATCATCATAAGTTTCACCTTTAATTAGACGTTGAGCAAAAAACTTCAAATGCGTTATAAATCTATAGTGGTAAACAGAATTTGTATTAAATTCAACACTAAAATGATACTTAACAATATTAGAAATTTCCTGCATAATTTTTGTTATTTGATATATATTATGAATATTTTCATCCATTTCAGAATTAACTATGTGCAGTGCTATAAATCCTGCCTCATCATCTGGAAGACGTACCTTGAACTGTTCTTCTATAAAGTCTAAAGCTTTTAATCCAATTTTGAATTCTTCTTCATAGAACCTTTTTATATCCCATAACATTGCATTTTTAAAATCTAAACCATCTAAAAATCGCTTAATTGCAACATGAATATGATCGCTTAAAGATAATATAATATTTTCATTTAACTTATCACCAAGTTGTAGTTTTGCATAATCAATAATTTTATCAGCTATTTGAACATATTCCATTGGAAGATTCATTACTAATTGTTGAAAGTTATCATTGATACTAGAATTAGATAATTTATAAATGCGATTTATATTTTCCATTGATATTGAATCTCCAACATGCTTTTTAAAAGCTATACCTTTTCCTGAAACAACACATTCATTTCCTTCATTACTAACAACAATGAAATTATTGTTTAAAATCTTTTCAATCTTCATAAATCCTTCCTCCAAATAAAAAACCTATTTATAAGTATGCAAAAAAATTCACAAATCTTATAAATAGGTTTAGCTCACTTTTTTAAAAATGATTACTATCCTCTGATAAATATACAATGACATTATTTTTCAATAGGTTTAGCTCATAAAATATGATTACTATCCTTTGATAAATATATTGTAGCACGCTTTTTCTCGAAATGCAATCGTTATAAAAATATTTTTAAAACTCTTCTTTCTGATTACCATTCTCTTCTTTTATATATTTGTAATAGCACCTTATAGCTTTTTCTACTATATCACTAGATTTCACATTAACATCTGGATGAATTAATCTAAGTTCACTAATCATTCTTGCAGTAGATTCATTTACAACAAAGTTTTTTCTTATTCTCGCCTCTTTACCATTATTACTTATACTATTCATTAACACCTCTCCTCCCCATAAATTCTCTATTATTTTCTTATTAAAATCCACCTTGTTCTATTATATATTCATGATAATATCTTATAGCACTATCTATTATTACGTTTAATCTTATATTTACATTTGGATGTAAGAACTTAAGCTCATTTAACATTTGTGCAGTTGATTCCCTGACACTAAAAGTCTTTCTAATTAAAAACTCCTCATCCTCTAAAACAGCCACCCTACTTTTCATTCTATTATCACTATTTATATTTAAATTCTCTTCATTAAGAACATTATTAATCCCCATGTTTATCAAACTTTCATCTAAGTGAAATTCCTTTACTACTTTTTCATCAGGTACTTCCCCATCTGTCCACTTAGATCCTTTAGGATACTCTTCTTTTTTAGGTGTAAGCTCTTCTATATTTTCATTTGCATTATTTTTATATTGTTTTTTATTTTTCTTCATCATTTTTCCCCTATAAACTCTTTTTTAATAATATTCTATTCATACCACTGCTCCGCTGTTCCTCTTTTTTAATGCTCCTATTTTTCACCATTCCACTTTTCCTATGTTCCAGCATCCCAATGTGCCACTTTTGCACTGCTCTTATGCTCCACTTTTGAAATTTTCCTATGCTTCTGCAGTCCGCCTTGCCGCTTTTCCAATGTTCTTATGTTTCACTTTTCAAATGCTCCACTTTTCCGATGCTCCTGCGCATTTACGCACCTATGCACTGTAGAAGCTTCTTCTCAAGCTTCATAAAATTCCTTTTAACTTCTGCCCTGTAGGAGATTCCGTAGGAATTCTCCATTAGATTCCTTTATTTACTTTATATCAATTCTTCAGATAATAATTTTAATATCTATAATAGTGCGTTTTT
>NZ_DCLI01000046.1:0-23120 GCF_002320975.1 Clostridium sp. UBA1652 | reverse complement strand
TGCTTGCTCTCCCGTAAACGGCATAGCCATAAAGCTAATATCCCCAAAATATGTTTTATGGTATAATTCTTAGGACATTTATTAGAAAGATGGATTTTATAACATATGCATAAAAAATTAAAGAACTTAATAAGAAATACAAAAGAAATCTTCTCACAAGAATTTTTAGATAAAATTGCAAGAAAAACAGGATTTATTAAAAGAAATGGTAAAATTGATGCAAGTACATTTTTAGCTTTTAATATTTTCTTAAGTCATGATATGTGTGATAAATCTCTAGCAACTTTATGTGGAAAATTAGCTGCAAACTATGGGATATTATTATCTCCGCAAGCTCTTAATGAGCGATTCAATAAAGAAGCAGTTGAATTCATGCAAAAACTTTTTACTGAAATGATTCTTAATCAAAATGAGATATTAAAGAAACATAAAAATAACTTAACTTTTAAAAGAATTCTTCTAAACGATGCGACAGGGTATTCATTACCAAATAAGTTTTGTGATGAATATAAGGGCTCTGGTGGATCAAGTTCTAAATCCGCTATAAAAATACAACTCCAATATGATTTATTATCAGGAAGTTTTTTATGTTGTGATTTTTTTAGTGGTACAGTTACCGATTCTAACTATTTAGAATTAATGGATGCTCAAACAAAGCCTGGTGATCTTAGATTAGCCGACTTGGGATATTATAAAATAGACTACTTAAAAGAAATAGATTCAAAGAATGCGTTTTACATATCAAAACTAAAAAGTGGTACATCTTTGTATGAGAAAAACCCAAATGTTAAAACAAGAAAAGATGGATCTATAATAAAATCAAGTGAATATAAAAAGATAGATATCTTTGAAATTATTAAACCATTAGCCGATGGTGAAACAATTGAACTCAAAGATATCCATATTGGTTCCAAAAAGGAACTAAAAAACAGGTTAATTATAACTAAATTATCAGAAGAAAACAAGATGAAAAGAGTAAAAAAACAATTAGATAATGTTAGACCTAATAGAGGAAAAATAAATGAGAGAAATACAGAATGGACAGGTGTAAATGCATATATAACTAATATTTCCGAAGATGTTGTTACTACTGAACAAGTACATGACATATATTCATTAAGATGGCAGATAGAAATAATGTTTAAAGTTTGGAAATCTATTTTTAATATTGCGAAAGTAAGAAATGTAAAAATAGATAGATTTAAATGTTTTTTGTATGGAAGATTGTTAAGTTTGCTTTTAGCATCTCAAATAGTATTCACGTCAAAAGATATTATTCATGAGGAAAGTGACAAGGAAGTAAGTATATTGAAATCATTTAGTTTAGTAAATGAATATTTCATTACTCTTAAAGCAGATGTATTTAGAAATGAATTAAAAAAGATTTTATTTTTTTATAACATTTTAAATACAATTCGAAAGCTTGGCATCAAGTGCAAGAAAAAAGGTAAAAAGACAGTGAATTCTATACTTAATTTCCTGAAAATAAAGGAATGTGAACTTGTAAAATTGTCAATATGATCAAGTTATATATATGAATTAATTCAATATATAGGAATTTTACCTATATGTTTTATTAAATATAGCTATTTTTAAATATATTCATAAAGTTTTTGTCTTAAGATACTATTTCTGTATATTTTATTTTCCAGTAAACTTCAAAAGACTTCTGTAAATGGATTGTTATATTTTGTATAAGTTAGCTTTATGGCTATGCCGTAAAACGGGTGGTTTGCTCTAGCCCTATAAGGGCATATTACCGGCTGTGCTACTCGCACATTGAACGGTTTGCCAACCGCAGATCTTCACAAGCTACACCTAAAGGTGTTCTATTTCTTGCCTTTCTTTACCGGCTCACCCGTAAACGGGTCTATATATTCCTTTAAACTCATTTGTTCATATGCTAAATCTTCCTGTATCTGATTTTTTATATACTCTTCTATTTTCTTCTTATTCCTGCCAACTGTATCTACATAGTAACCCTTACACCAAAATACTCTATTTCCATACTTATATTTCAAATTCGCATGTCTATCAAATATCATCAATGAACTTTTACCTTTTAAGTATCCCATAAATTGAGATACACTTAATTTAGGTGGTATACTTACAAGCATATGTATATGATCCTTACATGCATTTGCCTCTATAATCTCTACACCTTTTTGCTCACATAACTTTCTTAGTATAACACCTATATCTGACTTTATTTCTCCATATATTATTTGTCTTCTGTACTTTGGTGCAAATACTATGTGATATTTACAATTCCATTTGCTATGTGCTAAACTACTATTATCCATTTTGGATATACCTCCTTTTATTTGGTCGTGGTCGGCAAACCTACTTCCATTTTATCAAGGGAGGTTTTATTTTTTCTACTCATAGCTATAAGCTTTTTAGAACCACAGGTAGAACCTGTGGTATTCAAAATACAACAAAAATAGAGATATAGAAATAGTAATTAGAAAAACTGTTTCCACATCCCTATATATTTTTATAAATTTCTAGGTTCAAATAGATAAAAGTGCCTTAAACCCTCATAAACACTATATATTCTTAGGAATATTACTTCTTTTAAATATCACTTTTTAAGAAGTTTTATTCTTTTCTTACTTTATTCTTATATTTTTAAATTCTTTAGTTCTTAAGTTTTTAACTTAGGTCAATATTTCGGACACATTTTACTTCTTAGATTGTCATTATAAAAAGGTCTTCTTTCATTAGTATTCTATTCTTTTCTCCATGATATAAGATGTTCCTGCAAAAAAGAAGCTTAATATAACTATATCCAATATTATAGAACTTAAGCTACTTGCCATTCCTGTTGCTAATCCTTTAAAAAATGTAAAAGTTACTATTGGATAATTTTCAATTACAATGGATAAGTATGTCATTATAGCTACTAATGCTCCAAATGTTATAATACTTATCAAGGTCGAAAGCTTATTTTTATGAGTGATAGCTTTCGCAACAGCTGTACAAAAATTTATTAACAAATAAAATGATACATAAGATAAAATCACAAAAATAATTGTAAATAGCAAAGAAAATGGATAATCAAGTATGGTTTTAAACCAGTTAGAAAATGCTGTTAATACAACCTTATCAAAATTACTCATAACTAAGATAAAAATCATTACAGATGCAAGAGATATTATTATGCAACAAATAGTTACAACTATAGTTGCTATTAACTTCGACAATACCTTTTTCCAAGAAGGTGCCGGTATCATAAGCTCTAAAGGAGCTTGCTTACCAGAAAGCTCTTTTTCATATCTTGTTACGCCTTCAAAAAAAGAATATATACTTATAAGAACAATAAATAAAAAATAAAATATTATACATATAAGAAATAAAAACTCGACTTTTTCACTTGTTATACTACCATCACCAAATAGCATTTCATTACCATTTCTACTGAGTAATATTCTGTTTGTAACTAATAATATTACTTCAATAAGGGCATACCCCAATAAAATATACTTCATACTTTTCCATTTTTTCATAAATTCATATTTTAATAAATTAATTAACATGCAAAAACCTCCCTATAAAGTTCATCAAGGGTTATACCTCTTTCTATTCTTAAATCCTCTGCATTTCCATAAAGCTCAACCTGTCCTTCTTTAAGAAAGTAGACCTCATCTAATAAACTCTCTACCTCATTAATAAGATGGCTCGTTATTATCATAGAACTCTCAAAGTTAAAGCCTTTTAAGATTGCTTTTAGAATTTGTTCTCTAGCTACTGGATCTACTCCATTTAAAGGTTCATCAAGCACTATTAATTTAGCTTCTCTAGCTAAGGTTAAAGCTAATGCTAACTTTTCCTTCATTCCTTTTGAAAGTCCTTTTACCGACATATCTAGCTCTAATTTCATAAAATCTAATAGTTCATAAAACTTTTCTGAGTTAAAATCCTTAAAAAATGATGTATATACATTCTCTGCATCACTAATTTTCATCCAAGGATATAAAAAATCGCTATCTGGTAGATATGCAATCAACTCTTTTGTTTTATAACCTATCTCAGTATTACATACTTGAACTTTTCCATCAGTAGGTCTTGTTAAACCAGCTATTATCTTTAAAAATGTGGTTTTTCCACTTCCATTTGGTCCTAAAATACCTACTATTTTTCCTTTATCAACAGTTAAATCAACTCCATTTAAAGCTTTTTTGTTAAGATATTTTTTGCTTATTCCATTAACTTCAAGAATTTTCATTTAATTTTTCCTCCAATACCTTTAATAAATATTTAGAAATATCCTCTTTGTTCATTCCAAGTTCTTTCATTTCATCAACAAATCTTTCTGTGTATCTTTGAGCCTGGGTATCCTTAAGTTCCTTTAAAATGTCATCTCCTTCAACAATAAATGTTCCTATTCCTCTTTGAGAATATGTTATTCCTTCCCTCTCAAGTTCTTGAAAAACTCTCTGTACGGTATTGGGATTAACTTTAAAATTCTCTGAGAATTCCCTTACAGATGGCATTTTATCTCCCCCTTTAAGCCTTCCAGATACTATATCAGCCTTAATTTTTTGTATAATTTGCATATAAATCGGCGTACTTTCATTAAATTTCATAGCTGTTACAGCTCCTATCTATATTACTAGTGTACCACTATGATAATACACTCATATTTTAATGTCAATAGGCTCCATAAAAATTCTTCAGATAATTTTAAAAGCTACTATGAAGAAACCTCCTCATAGTAGCTTTTAAACTAATTTTTATGTAAATAACACTAATAAACCTGTCATTACGCAAATTGAAATTATAATACTTATTGAATTAGATAGAGCTGGCGCTGGGTTATCTGGATCTATCATTTTACTATAAACCGCTGAAATTGTTGATAGGGGAGCAAATAAAATAAGAATAATCATTTGTTTGGCCAAAATAGGAAGTGGTATTAAAAAATATACTAATACTGCTATTATAATATTTCCCATGTACCTAGTTCCTAATATCTTCATAACGGATTTAGCTTGCTGTTTAGTAATATTTATCTCTAACATAATCCCAATCATAAGCATTGCAAGAAATCCATTAGCATTTCCAATCATGGCTGCTATAGAAATAACTTCTTTTGGAATTACTATTTTAAAAATTGAAAGAATAAGCAAAAGAAGATATATATCAAAAGGAAAAGATTTAAACAAAACCTTAAATAGATTCTTAAAGTTTATTCTACCATTACCTTCAACTTCATTTTTTGCAAATGCATAAGAACCGCCTAAAACCATAAAGGAATTTCCTATATCAAACATACACATATAAACAAGCGCTAAAGGCTCAAAAAAACTTGCTGCAAAAGGAATAGCAAAATTACCAACATTATAGCCTGTACAATTAATCATATTAATTGCTTTTCCAATAGAAGAATTCTTATAACTTGTAAATTTAGAAAAATATAAATTAAATAAATTACTTAAAAACCCTACCAAAATTATTATAATTGCTGAAGAATTTATACTCATTCCACTTGCTCCAGATATTAAAGCTGCTGGAAGAGTTATATTCATAATTATCTTAGATAAAAAAATCCCATCATCTCTCTTAAAAAATCCTTTTCTCTTAAGCATGTACCCAATAAAAATAATAAAAATAAATCCTGTTGATTTAACCAATACTGCTTCCATTCTCATCACCTTTCTTCTTTTAAACTATAACTTCTACTTAATATTTTCTACATCTATTTCTATAAATAATTTCAATAGCTTTTATTATAACATTAATTCACTCGTATTGTTTTCAAAATCAGCAATTGCATACTTTAGATGATTTTTCCTTAATCACCTTACTTTTAATTTCTGATTTTCTAAACTTCTGATGTTCTGATGTTCTGATGTTTTGATGTTTTGCGCAATTGCGTAATTGATTAATTGATTAATTGCGCATTGATTTTTTATAATGAAATAGCTTTCTCTTAAGAAGCTTAAAAAGTTAAACTTATCTACTGAAAAATAGCAGAGAATTTTATTAAAAATCCTCTGCTACTATTTAATCTATTTTTACTTTATACACTCCAGCCTAAGCTTTCCTTTTGGATGTTATAAAGTTTTTCATACAATCCTTTATTTTTTATTAGGGTATTATGAGTGCCTTCTTCAACTACTTTTCCATTATCTAAAACTATTATTTTATCAGCTCCAACTACAGTTCTTAGCCTATGTGCAATCACAATAACAGTTTTTCCTTTTATTAATCTTGAAATAGCCTGCTGAATCAAAACTTCATTTTCTGGATCTAAAGAAGCCGTTGCCTCATCAAGAAGAACAATTGGTGCATTTTTAAGTAATGCACGTGCTATAGATATTCTTTGTCTTTCTCCTCCAGATAAAGTACTTCCATTTTCTCCAAGCAAAGTATCATAGCCATTTGGTAAGTTAGCTACGAATTCATCACAGCAAGCAGCTTTAGCAGCTTCCATAATCTCTTCTCTTGTAGCATCCATATTACCAATTTTTATATTGTTATATATACTATCATTAAAAAGTACAACATCTTGAAATACAAAAGACATGTAACTCATCAAATGCTCAGGATCAAGAGTTTTTACATCAACTCCGCCTATTTTTATTGCACCTTTATTTACATCCCAAAATCTAGCTATTAGTTTTGATATAGTACTTTTACCAGAACCTGACGGGCCTACTAAGGCTGTTATACCATCAGCTGGAATAGCCATTGTAATATCTTTTATAACTGCTTTTTCTAAAGAATTCACTTCGTTATAAGAGAAAGTTACATTTTCAAAATTAATGTTATAATTTCTTAATTCAATATCTGTATTTCCTTCCATAATAGGTGTGTTAATTAAAGTTCTCATTCTTTTTGTTGATAATCTTAGATATAAAAGTTCTGGAAGGAGTGTTAATTCCACAAGTACTGGACCATATATTCTCACAACAATCAGGAAAAACATAAGTAAGGGAATTAATTCAATTTTTCCTCCTGTTAAAAGATAAGTTCCTACAAAAACAGTAAGTCCTACACCAGCTTGTACAATAATTTGTGCCCCTGTAACAAATATTCCGGTTCCAAACTCCATTTGAATAGCCATCTTCTTCATATTTTTAAGAGCGTCATCAAGCTTCTCAAACTTCTCTCCATCCAAACCACAAGCTTTAATTACTTTAATACCTTCTAGGTACTCTTGTACTTGGTCAGAAGCTCTAAGTTTAGCCTCTATTTGTTTTCCACTTAACTTATTTTGTATTTTTTTACTACCCAATATAATGAAAAATGCTATTGGTACAGTACAAAAAACAGTTAAAGCTAATCTCCAATCAAAAAATCCAAGAAGTATGGTTATAACTGATATAGAAATTCCATTAGAAATTAATTGAGGAATAATATGACTAAGAACATGCTCAGTAGTTGCACAATCCCCCATCATATTTGTTGTAAGCTCTGACAAATCCTTCGAATTAAAAAAGCTCATTGGAAGTTTTCTTATATGTTCAGCTATACTAATACGTGTTGCCTCTGCCTCATTATAAGAAGTTACATAGGTTTTCTTATAATCATTTTTGTTTGCAAGAAAAACTAAAATTGCAGCTACTATTCCAGCCCCCAAAAGCATCCACATCTTTTCCCAAGATATCTCCTCTTTCATAAGTGGTTTTAAAAGCTCTTTAAATATCTCTATTGTTATTCCAAAAGGTAGCGTAAGAGAAAAATTTGTTATGGTACATGCTAAAATTGCCTTCTTTAAGTCTGAATATCCTTTATCACTTAGAAATAACACTTCTTTTAATTTAAGCATTTACTTCCACCCCCTCTTTAGTACCTATTTTCCAATCAAGAGATTTTGTATACATTTCCCACATATCATGGTATTTGCCTTTTTCCCGAATAAGTTTCTCATGTGTGCCTTCTTCAACTAAACTCCCTTTTTGCATAACTAATATTCTATTTGCACTCCTTATTGTTGATAAGCGATGGGCTATTATTATAACTGTTTTATTTTGAATTAATTTTTCAAAAGCTTTTTGAATCAAATATTCATTTTCTGGATCAGAAAAAGCTGTAGCCTCATCTAGTACTATTATAGGTGCATTTTTAACGATAGCCCTTGCTATTACTATACGCTGTCTTTCTCCTCCAGATAGATGAACTCCTTTTGTTCCAACTACAGTATTATAACCATTTGGAAGTTTCATTATAAACTCATGGCATTGAGCAGCTTTAGCGGCTTCAATAACCTCTTTATCTGATGCATGTTGATTTCCTATTCTTATGTTATCCATTATACTTTGTTTAAATAGAAACACATCTTGAAACACAAAACTAACCATGTCCATTAAATGAGAAAGACTGATATTGCGTATATCTACTCCTCCAATTTCTATGCTTCCTTCAGTTACATCATAAAAACGAGGAATTAAATGAGCAATTGTACTTTTCCCTCCTCCAGAAGGTCCAACTATAGCAGTTACTTGTCCCTGAATAGCTTTAAAGGATAAATCTTTTAAAGCTGAAGTTTCACTATCTTCATCATATGAAAAAGAAACCTTATTAAAGGAAATAGAATAATCTTTTGGCTTTTCTAAACTATCTTTATCTTCTAATACTTCTTTATTAAGTATTCCATCCATTCTCTCTACTCCCCCTATAATCTGCATACCATTACTGGATACATACATTATTTTCATCATTACGGAAGATATTGATGGAACAAAAATAAGATAAAATATAAAAGTTATTGCAAAAGATTCATAATCATTGGTTTTACTACCAATTAATATTCCCACTGGAATTAAGAATAAGTATATGTTATTAACTATTGTAGTAAAGCCTGACATATAGTTTTCCCAGCTTAAAGTATATGGAATTACAAAACTAGTATACCTTTTGATAGTCTCATGGAGTCTTCTAAAAGAATATACTGTCTGCTTAAAGGCTTTAACTACTGAAATACCACGAATATATTCTACAGATGCATTGTTCATATCTTCTAAAGACATCTGATAGTTTTTCATCATAGCTTTTGCGCCTTCATTTCCATAAGCTTTAAATTCTAGCATAAAAGCTATTACTATCCCTACTAATGCAGCGAGTCCAAATCTCCAGTCAACTCCAAGAAGAATTATAATCATAACTATAGGAGCTACAAAAGCTGCTACTATATCTGGAAGCTGGTGGGCTATAAACCCTTCTATTTTTTCAATATTTTCATCCATTATTTTACGCATCTTACCACTGCCGATGGTCAAATGAAAACCTAGTGGAAGTTTAGCTAAATGAGATGCAAAATTTACTTTTAATTCATAAAGTGTTCCAAAAGCCGCAAGATGAGAGCATACTAAAGCTCCAAAATACAATAAAATATTTAATATTATTCCTCCAAAAGCTATCCATCCAAAGTTTAATGTTTTTTCTACATCCAAACTATTGAAATTTGGATAACTCCCCATTATTTCGCCTATGATATAATAAATGGCTACATATGGAACAAAAGAAGCTATTGATGCTAAAGCTGAAAGTATGACTGAACTAATCATTAATGGTTTTTTAGTTGTAGCAAGTTCCATAAGTCTTGCTATACCAGTTTTTTGTTTTATATTTTTCTCCACATTTATCCCTCTTTTCAATTTTTGAGTTTAAAAAAGTTCATACCTCCTTATTATTGATAATCATTATCACTGCATAAGTAAAAAAAATATCCTATTTAACTAGGACACTTTTCTTTACACAACTTATGATAGCTAAAATTCTTTATTTTTATCTACTTCTAAAAGACATTTAACTAGCTCTTAAAGACATACTATTTTTTATTTTGTTCTTGATTTAGAATATTCGCTTGGACTAAACCCATATCGTTCTTTAAAACTCCTACTAAAGTAACCTATATTACTATATCCAACCATACTTGCCGCTTCTTTAACCTTAACTTCTGATTTATCTAATAATTCTCTAGCTTTATCCATTCTCTTGTCAACAACGTATTCGTATATGTTTTTCCCAAATACTTTCTTGAAATTATTTTTAAGTTTTGTTTGACTTATAAATGCTAACTTTGAAAGTTCATTGATGGTTAAAGGCTCAACATAATTACTATCTATTATTTCCTTTATTCTAGTTATATTTTGAAGATCTTCTCTACTAATGTTTCCTTCCATTTTCTGAATAACACTATTATCTTTTAAATCCTTTGCCATAGTAGTTAACAATTCAAGAATTTTACCTTCTATATACAAAGGTTTTAAGCTTCCTGAATAATTACAATCTAAAATATCTTTAAGAATTAATTTACTCTTAAGAGACATAGATATCTTACTTAATTTTCCTACAGAAAAATCTGAAATAAATTCTTTAGTAAAATGTTCATCTATTACATTTCTAAATCTCTTTTCATCTATTCCCATTCCAAGCCCCATATATCTTTCCCCTGCATTCATTTGGCTTTTTGTAATAAATTCATAGCTATTATGTATAAAACACTCATTCTTTTCTAATATAAAGCTATCTTTATTATTTACATTTTTCCACTCAAAAAAATCAGAAACACAAAAGGATAAAAATAAGCAATTAACCTTAGCAATTTCATTAAAAATAATATTTTCATTAAAAGTAAAATCGCAAATAGTTATCTTCATGCTTTCATTTGGAATAATTGAAGAAAAGTATCCTTTACCGAAATCTTTAGGCAATTCATAAAAATAATCACAACTATCTGAATTAAATATATTTTCCATATTATTTTTTTTGAGCCTATCTTTTTTATCTATAACTTCAACATAAGTACACATTTTATCATACATATTTATCCTCCCTTTAAGGATAATAAATTAATATTTTAATTAATTGAAAATTATTATCAACTAAATATTAACTCTATGTCTCTATACTGTCAATGATTAAATGTAATTATTTGCCTAATAATCAAATAAAAAAGAAACCATTCTAATGTCCCTTGAATAGTTTCTTACACAAAACTCGATTTTACTTTTTCATTAATCTTATTGGAATATAGCCATCCTTAATTAGAGCTTTCTTAGATCTTACATCTTTTCTTGCTACTGGAACAGATCCATTAGGTGTATTTATAACTACATTTTGTTCATATATTATGAGTTCATCTTTATTTTCCTTATTAGTTTCAACATATAGCATTACGTGACCTTTTCCTTTACCATCATCCAAAAGAAGGGCATCTGCCGGTTTAATCTCATCCCATGAAACTTTTTTAATATATCTTCCGTCTATCTTTTCTTTTTTCTCTACTGCATTATATAAGGTTAATGTAGTTTGCCTACTTATTCCCCAAGCTGCACTTACATAGCCCGAACAGTCATTACCATATAACTCACTACTATCTTTTATCTTTTTTAAAAACTCTTTGGCTGATGTTGTTTGGTAGACATCCATACTATAGGGTATTCCCGTATAAGTTTTTCCTTTAGAGAAAGTAAACTTTGCACTTTTGTCATTTAAGTCATATTTAGGAGTCCATTTTACATTAGCCATTTCCTCAGCTTTTTTAAGAATTTCTTTTCTAGTAGAATCTGATATTTCCTTATTGCTTGAACCACTAAAAAGTATAAATACACAAAAAGTAATAAGTAATCCTATTGGTATTAAAAATATATTTATTATGTTCCTATAACCTTTAGTTCTCATGTATTCACCTTACCTTAATACTAAATTTCTGTCTTTTCAATCTTATTCAACATAAGGTAGGTATATTCACTTATTAGAAATATTTTATGTTTACTACAATATACTTTTTATTCGTTAAAATCCATCCTTATAATATTCAGTTTCTTTAAAAGTAGTGTACAAATTAGATTTATCTATAGCTATTGGTTCAATTAATATAGATGGTACATCTTTTTTCCCGTTATTTTTAATAGCATTATAATCTATATATTTTCCTTCAACTAATTTTATAGCTGTCTCTATTGCTACCTTACCTAATTCTCTTGAATCCTTTAATACAGTCATGCTTTGTGTTCCTTGAATTATTCTTTGGATTGCAGCTAAATCGGCATCTTGCCCAGTAACTGCAACTTTTCCAGCTAGTCCTTGATTTTCTAATGCCTTAATTGAAGCCCCAGCTATTGCATCATTTGGTGATAATATAGCATCAACCCTATTACCACTTTTAACCAAGGCCTCCTCAACTATTTTAAAGGCATTATCTGGATCCCATCCTTTTACCGCTTGATCTGTAACAACTCGAATTTCTCTCATAAAAATAAGCGGCTGAATATAAGTCATAGCTCCCTCTCTAAGTAGTCCTTCACTTGGTTCTCCTGATAGAAGTATATAATTACCTTTAGGTACATTTTTAGTTAAATATCTTCCTTGAAATTCTCCAACTCTAATTATATTAAAACTTATATATACATCTACATTTGAGCTTTTTATCAATAGATCATAAGCTATAACCTTTATTCCAGCTTCTTTAGCTTTATCAACTAATGATGCTTCATCACCATGATCTATAGATGTGATAATCAAAGCATTTACCCCTTCAGTTATAAGCTTCTCAACAGCAATTCTCTGCTTTTCTATATTAAAATCATTAAATTCTATTTTTATATTAACTTCTCTAAGTCTTGCTTCTCTCTCCATTGCTTCTTTATCTCTAACCCATCTAGACTCTCTTTGATTAGGCAAAATAACTCCTATAAACACATGATGTCTTGCTCTTTTTATATTATTTTTTTCTAAACCTAATATATCAAAATTAATATACCTTATTGGAACACTAAAAACTTCTGGTTTTGATAAATACATATTTACCACCTATCTAATTTTTATCCTATAATTTAATATTCAAATTATAGACTTATAAGTACAACTTTCATTACCTAAATGAAACATTTTATGAAATTTATTAGCTTACACTAAAATAAACCCCATACATTATAAAAATGCGAGGTTTATTTGTTTAATTTGTTATTAAGTTGTTTTTCTTTCAATTAAAGTTATAGGTAAAATATTTTCAAGTTCTACTTCTTTATTTTCAATTTTATTTATTAATACCTTTATAAGAAGCTTTCCAATATCCTCTATTGGCTGTTTTATCGTAGTTAAAGGTGGAACTATTAAAGATGCTATATTAATGTCATCATAGCCAACAATTTTTATATCCTCAGGTATTTTTTTGTTAAATTCATTACCCACTTGAATTAGGGATGCAGCTATCATATCACTACTTGCAAACACTCCATCAATATCTGGATGTTCCTTAAAAAGTTTATATGCAAGTTTTTTATAATTCTCAACTATATCAAGCTTCTCCTCCAAAACTATGTAGTTAACTCCTCTTTCCTTTACTACATCCATAAAAGCCTCATATCTTTTATTAGCTGGTGTACTTAATTTTAATGGACCACTTATATGAGCTATTTTTCTACATCCTTTATCTATTAAAAGGTTGGTTGCAAGTACTCCACCTCTATAATTGTCAGAGGTTACAAAGGGTATATCCATAGAAAAATCTCTATCTATAGCTACAATAGGCAATTTTGAACTTAAATACTCTGATGGATCTAGGGTATGACTTCCTATTATTATCCCATCTACTTGATTTCTTTTAAGCATATCTATATAATCTTTTTCTTTTTCTTTCTCCTCATATGAGTTGCATATAAGTACCTTATAGTTTTCCTTATAAGCATAGTACTCTATATAATTAGTTAACTCTCCAAAAAATGGATGAGCTACATTAGGTACTATTAACCCAATGATGTTAGATTTTTTCTTTAGTAAAGAACGTGCTACTTCATTTGGTTGATAATTAAGCTCTCTCATAGCTTCATATACTTTGTTTCTCGTAGCTTCACTTATATATCCTCTGTTATTTAAAACCCTTGAAACTGTTGTTACTGTAACCTCTGCTACCTTCGCAACATCTTTTATAGTTGCCATAATAATTCCTTTCATTAAACTATATATTGTGCTTCCCTGTCATCCTCATCTATATAATCTATTATAGCCTTATTGTTTTTAAGGTCTATAAATAAAGTGCAATACTTATCTCCTTTTTTCCAATTAAGTTTAACCTCTTTGTTTGAAGAATGTAAAACCTTAAATTCTCCATTAAAAGCCTCATAATTATTCCTAAAATCAATAAGTTTTAAAAGCCTTTTTACAACATCTTTATTTATGGTTTTATCTATTTCTTCTAAGGTAAAGTTGTGACGATTAATTTCACGTCCTTCACCAGTTTTTTTCACTACTTCAACATCATTTTCTCCTGCTAAAAGCCCTACATAATAAACCTGAGGAATGCCTGGCGTAAAAAATTGAATAGCTCTAGCTGCCAAATATGCATCATCATTACAATCTAAAACAGAATAATAGGTGCACCTTATTTGGTGTACATCAAAACCATCTTCATCTTTGTGTTCATCTGATAGAATAAGGCTTAAATTAGATCCTCTTTCTAAACATACATCAATAAGTTTTTTAGCTTTTTTTGTATCTATAAGTCCATCCATATCAGGTTTAACTGGTATTCCATCATGACAATCAAGCATAGTGAATTGTTTCTTTGGACGTACCTTTAGATATTCACAAAGTTTTTCACTTGACTTATTTACAAGTGTATCTAAAATCATATAAGGCAAAATAAAATCATATATCCAAAAACCCTTCTCAGCTAATTTATATTGAATAGAATAATGAGAATGAACTTCTGGAAGTAGTTCAATATCTAAAGAATCTGCTAATTCTTTAATCCAATTAAGAAATTCATATATCTCAGGTTCTACAAAAAAGCAACTGGTACCTAACTTTTTAATAACATACCCTATAGCATCTAACCTTACTATTTTTACTCCATTTCTACTAAAGTTTATAAAAAAATCTTCAAATAGCTTTTTAACTTTAGGTGAATTTATATCTAAATCTATCTGCTCTGAAGGAGTTGTTTTCCCAAAAGTCGTCCATACTTTCTCTTCTTCACCAGTTTTTTCTATTTTAAATGTTGAATAAGGCACTTCTCTTCTTAAAAACATTTTGTTTATATCTTCTTTAATAGGCTCTCCATCTTTCCATAACTTATCTAAGGTTATAAATAAGTCAGCATGTTCTGATTCTCTTCCACTTTTTAAAAAGTCCTTAAAGTAGGAAGATTGTCTAGAAATATGATTAACCATTAAATCCACTAATATATAAAATTTTTCTCCTATAACTTTTACATCTTCCCATGTTCCAAAGCTAGGTTCTATCTCTAAATAAGTTAAGGGTGCAAAACCTCTATCTCCTGAGGATGGGAAGGGAGGTAAAATGTGAATCCCGCCTTTAAAAGTATCAGAGAAATATTTTAATAATACCTTATTTAGTTTTCTTAAATCTCCACCTAATGAATCTGGATAAGTAATAAGTTGTACTTTGTTTTTAACTGCCATTCTTATTTCCTCCTAAAATATTATAAGTTATAAAGCTTTTTTATTTCCTCTAATATAGGAAGCTCAACTACAGCGCCAGTAAACTTAAGTTTATATGCACTAACCCCAAGGCCTAAATCTAAAGCTTCTCTTATGTTATAGCCTTTTACAATCCCAGAATAAAATCCAGACCAAAAAGCATCTCCAGCACCTGTAGTGTTTACTATATCCTTTGCTAAAGTATCAAGCTTAATAGTTTCATTTCCGTTTGAAATAAGAGCTCCTTCAGCTCCTAAAGTCATTATTACTAGTTTTACTCCAAGCTTTAAAAACTTCTTGATTTGATTTTCATGGCTGTCTTTTCCAAATAACCTTTCAGCATCATCTTCTGAAGGTTTTATAATATCTACCTGCCATATTATGGATTTAATATATTCTATTCCATCTTCACCTTTTTCCCATATCATTGGATGATAGTTAGGATCAAAACAAACTAAAACTTCATTTTTTCTAGCTTCTTCTAGAATTTTTTCAACAGTTAAACGCGATGGCTTTTTAGAAATAGGCCAGCAAGAAAAATGGACTATTTTAGAATTCTTTAATGCTTTCTCTAAGGATTTATTATAATCAAGATGGTAATCTGCTTCTCTATAAAATATAGGAACTGGACTGGTTTTACTTTTTGTAACTAAAACCATACTAGTAGAATAGTCAACTTTTTGAATGAACTCTGTATTAATATCAGCTTTCTTTAAATGATTAGTTAAAAATCTTCCAAGTCCATCATCTCCAACAGCAGATGCAATAAGAGAATTAACACCTAGTCTTTTACAGTTCATGGCAATATTAGCTGGTGAACCCCCAAAAAACTTATTATAACTATCACACTCAAAGTCCTCACTGTAGTCAGAAGATATCATATCAACTAAGATTTCTCCTATGGTTAAAATATCATTTTCTTTATCTTTAAAATCTATTTTTTCATTAAAGTTAAACATCATACCCCTCCTTATATAAAGGTCATCTTATATAAAAAGTATACATTTTCACAGAATATATGTCAAACGATTGACATATAAAAATATCTAGTAGAACCCAAGGGCTCTACTAGATAACTTAATTATTAAGGTTTATATGCTTTTTTTAATTTCTTAATATCAAACTTTTTCATTTTAAGAAAAGCTTCTGTAACTTTATCAAACAAACTATATGGTTTTAGTTAAAAATCTTACCATAAATTAAAGAATCATAATACCTTCCATCTATAAGATAAAAATCCTTTGATTTTCCTTCAAGTATAAATCCGTTTTTTTCTAAAGCCTTGGCTGAACCAATATTTACATCAACTACAAAAGCATTAAGTCTATGTAAATCAAGATACTTAGAAACATACTCATTTACTAGTTTTATAGTTTCCGCTCCATATCCTTTTCTCCAATGATCCTTATCTAAAACATATCCAATTTCAGCATGTTTATCTTCCTCATTAAAGCCAAAAATCATGACTGTACCAATAAGTTCTTTTCCTTCTTTAGTAAAAATGGATGCATAAAGATGGGTTCCATTATTAACTCTTCTAATTATTTCTTCAACAAACCTATAGGTCTCCTCTTCACTATTCATAAGTTTCCATCCAATAAAACGGGAAACATCTTCATCTGAAGCATATTTATGTATTGCTTTCATGTCTTCTATTTTTACAGGTGCAAAATATATCTTATTTCCTTCTAGACCTTGAAAAATTTCTTTATTCATAACTATCCCCCTAAAATTCTATCTTATATTAATCTACTAATAATCAGAGTAAATATCAAGTAATGTCTTTAATATATACACCCATCTCTGATACTTCTAAATCTAAGGCTTCAATATCAGCTTTCTCCCATTCCTTATATAGTTCTTGCTTTTTATAATCTCCTTTTAAAAATGCTATTCCACAATCTCCTCCACCTGCCCCTGAGGATTTAGCACTTCCATATTGTTCTCCAATAGAACATAAAGCAGTTAGCTTTTTTGTTTCTATTGGAATATAAGCCTTTTCTCCAAAACTTTTTAAGGCTTTTCTATTTTCTGAAAGAGAACTAATGCTATCTTCAAAACTATTATCATTAAAAGCTTTGATTAGATTAGCTACAGCAATAGAACTTTCTTTTAAAAACTCCTTATATATATTAGGATTTTCTTTTTTAAAGCTTTCTGCCTTTTGTATCATAGGGGAGGTTGAAGCCGTTTCTTTAGTCCATCCTACTGCTAACTTTAATTCCGAAGGAGGAGTTAATTTTCTAATAATTAGATTTCTCCAAGGCTTTTCTACAATATCTTTAATTTTATCTGAGCTCTCCAGCTCATTTAATAACCACTTTGAGTCAAATGCTGAATATTCAAGCCATCCTCCATAAACTCCTGCTGCTATATCTGCACCTGAACCATTTCCTTGGGTCTTTAAGTGAGTAATAGCTGAAAGCTTAAAGATTGTATCCTGGTTAAGAAACTCATCTTTATTATGTAGTGCTAATATAGAAGAAACAGCTGCTACTACAATTGCTGCACTAGATCCAAGTCCATACTTTTTACCCGACGAGGCATCATCCAGCTGACTTTTTATTGATAGCTTAAATGGAATAAGCTCAATTGAGTTTTCTTTTAAAAACCTAACAACTACAGAGATTGAGTTTTTTAAAAAACTTAACCTTAAATCCTCTATACTAAATTCTACATTGCCATCTTTAATTTCAAAAAAAACATCTTCAAGTTTAAGATCAGGGAGAAACAATTGATTTTTAATGCTAGGTTCAATACTTCCCTCTACATACTTGTTTACTGCAGCTACTATGCACTTTTGATTTTTCTCTAGTACAGCATACTCCCCAGCTATCATAAGTTTTCCTGGAACCTTTATATTAATCATTAATATCTCCCCTCTCTTAAATTAATATAAACCTGATAATGCTTTTACGATCCATGGAGCTGAATAAAGAATCATAAACATAACTCCATAATTAACTCCTAACCTATATAAAACCCCTGAAAAAATACCTATTAAAAGTACACCAACAATATTAATAACTCCTCCATCCATAAAGGCTAAAAGTAAAACCAAACTGAAAAATACTCCTAACATAGCTTCATGAGGAATCTTTTTAAATACAAAGGAACAAATCTTTTGAGAATACTTTACTGTGATAAAATAAGTAAACGCTGATGCAATAACTGCTCCTATAAGAGTTGCAATAATAAAATCTGTTCTTGATAATATGTGGTGCATATTATTCTCTAATGTAAATACTGGTGGCGCATTAAATAAAGGATTACCTGGACCTAACGCTACGGGAGATAATGGAATACCTAACGCTAGGAGAGGAATTAAAATTCCTGAAATATAGGTTGCCTGCGCCAAAGCTTCCATACAAGAAACCGCAAGTGAAGCCTTTTCCACAGGATCTTTAACTCTACTTGAGAATAACTCCCCCAAAAAGGTGGTTAATCCTACTGGGCTTAGAAGAAAAGTAACTGATCCTATAAGTGAAGCTAATGTGCTATAGCCTATTTCTTTTTTAGTTAAGATTTTAAAGGGATTTGGAAACTTCTTTATCTCCTCTTCCTCTTTTATATATATTTTCTTTGTATCATATTTTTTCAAAGCATCTCTTTTATCTTTATTAAGAAGTTCAAATAAACTTAAGATAACAGGTCCTATAGTAATACCTAAGAAAAATGATACAAAAACATTGGTTTCTTTAGGTACTGCATTTATTCCCCAATAAAGATATCTAAGCCCTTGAATTAAAAGTGCAAAAGGTAATATAGAGGCAAGTGCTATCCATCTTTTTTTGCTCATTAAAGCTAATACTATAGCTCCAACAAAAAATATAGCATCCCCATATTCCTTAATAGTAGTCGCAAATGGAACAATAAAACTTGCTAAAAATAAACTTACAGGTATAGAAACGAAGGTTCCTATGATAGCTCCTGAAGCGATCTTTCTTATGCTTGTATTAGTTAAGCCGTGCTTTTTTAGCACCATTGCATGCTCAACCATTGGCGTAGACATAACACCTGCTGGTATTCCTGCAATAGAAACAGGAACTGCATCAATAAGCTTACATGCAACTATTGCCGAAATAAAGAAAGCTAAAACCACAACAGGTTTCAGTCCCGATAAAACAAGTACTAATATTACTGGAGCAATGGTTGCAGTTTCATCCGCACCTGGAGCTGCTCCAATTATAGAATAAATCACCGCAGCTAAAGCTGCTGCTAGTATCATCTGTATAATTAAACTAATATCCATCCTAATTCTCCTTATCTTCCTTAACAAATATCCTTTTAGGCTTTATTAGAACAGAGCAAACAACAAATCCAATAATTGCACCGCCTAAACCAAAAAATAATGGCTTAGGTGGTTCATTGGGAGCAATAAAGTATCCTCCAAGGGTAGTAACACTACATATTACAAGCGCCTTAACTAAATCCTTAATATTTACAACATCCTCCCAAATTTCAATATTAACTTTATTATCATCTATATGTTTCATAGTTTCTTGGTTTATATCTTTCATAATTAAACTCCTATTATTCTAAATAAGTAACTCCTGAACCTGGATGACAAACTAAAACCTTCATAACACTTGAAAGTTTTAAAAGAGATTCATATACCATATTTTCATTCTCCTTAAGACAAAGCACCTTAACATTTGCTCCTGCATCTATGGTGAAAAATGCTGGTATACCTGACTCTCTTAGATTTTGAATATGCCCCATAACTTCTAGAGTTCCATGTTCCCAATATAAAACAGGTGGTTTTGCTCCAAGCATTGTAGCATGCATCTTTAGAGCATTTTCTTCTGCAATATTTCCTAGGCTATAAAAATCTTTTAATCTTATGGCCTCTTCTGCTATTTTAATATCTTTTTCCACAGTATCTAGCCACCCTGAATAAAAAGGTGAGGTTTCTACTGTACGCTTCATTCCTTCTCTACTAGAAACCTTCTTTTTCCCTGAGGCTACCATTACTGAAAGTATGCTTATATCCCAATCTTTTTCTGATAACAGCCTAACTCCATGAGAATCTGTTCCATCAAGTTTTTCACCTTTTTCCCATTTAACATACCCACCAAAAATAGATCTACAAGCAGAACCTGAACCTCTACGAGCTAACATTGATAACTCTCTTTCACTTAAACTTAAGCCTGCTGCCTTTGAAGAAGCACAAGCTAAAGCTGCAAATCCAGATGCAGAAGATGCAAAACCAGCAGCTGTTGGTACTTTATTTTCAGAATTAACCTCTGCATATAATTTAACCTTTGATAACTCTCTTACAATATCAAGAAACTTTGATATTTTTCTCTGTTCTTTCTCTTCTGTTTCCTTATTATTTAATATAAAAATATCATTTTTAAGTTCTTCTTTAAACTCAACTGAAGTTATGGTATAAAATCCATCTAAGGTTATTGATATACTGCTATTCATAGGAAGGATTAATTCATTATCTCTCTTTCCCCAATATTTAATTAATGCAATGTTTGTATTAGCTTTTGCCTTAGCTTTCATTTAGTTTAATCCTCCATTTTCTCGAAAGTATAAAGTTTATTTTCCTTGGTAGAGAAACACCAGCTTTTAACTGCGCCAGAATTTATTAATTCTTGTGCAATTAATTTCCCATCCTCTAAATTATTTGAAAGTGCAATTATGCATCCTCCAAGTCCTCCTCCAGTTAATTTAGCGCCCAAGGCTCTATTTTTTCTAGCAGTCTTTATTAACATTTCTAAACTTTCATCGCTTACACCCATATTTTCAAGTATCTCTTGGTTAGAATTCAGTAGTTCACCTAATAAATCCATATTTCCAGCTAAAAAAGCATCTTTGCTTTTTTCAACAAGCTTTCCCATTTCATCTATATGAGATTCCATTTTATGAGGATTTAATAAACGTCTATGGTGTACATTTTCTACAGCCTTACGTGTATCTCCAATCTTCCCACTATCTCCTACTACTATATAAAATGGTTTAGAACTTTTAATATACTGAACCTTCTTATCTTTTTTAAAATATATAGCTTCCTCACTAGATACCACTTCCATATCTATACCACTTGGGTTTCCATGGGCATATCTTTCCCCTATATTCACTAAATAAAATAATTGTTCTTTAGTAAGATTTTGTCCATAAAATGAAAATAAACTTCTTACTATAGCTGTAGCAATTGATGCACTTGAACCTAAACCTCTTCCTATGGGTATTTCTGAATAAATATTAATAAGAAGCCCTTCATGTGCTTTATTTAAAATAGTTAAAGCCTCCTCTAAAACCAAAGAAAGCCCTCTAAGCTTAACTGGCATATCGTTAATATCACCAGTATAAATTGATGATTCGAACCTTATGCCTCCATCATAGTTTTTTGTGATACATTTCACCTTAAGTGGAAAAGGAATTGCTATGGCCGGTTTACCATATACAACTCCATGCTCTCCTGTTAAAATCAGCTTACTATGTGAATACCCTTCACCTATATCCTTTAATTTCTCATTCATGTCTTCACCTTTTATAATCCACAAGCTCTTTAAGTTCACCTTTTATCCTAAAAGGTACACTTTTAAGCTCTTCTATATTCTTTTTACCTAAAAGAAACATCATTACTTTAGATTTATATATAATATTTTGAAGATACTCAAGTGCACCTTCATAACCACCATCTAAAAATGACTTTAATATGGGACCGCTTATACCAGTCATATTAGCACCTAAACATAGGGCTTTTATTACCTCATCAGAAGCTTTAACTCCACCGCTACACACAATATTCAAATCATCACTTAAACTTCTTGCTTCAATAAGACTTAATGCTGTAGGTATTCCCCAATCAAATAGTTCATCAAAGTGAAATTCTTTATTTCTTTCACTTTCAATTTTAATAAAATTGGTTCCCCCACTTCCTCCAACATCTACGTACTTTACGCCAACTTCTAAAAGTCTTTTCACTACATCTTTTGACATGCCAAAACCTATTTCTTTTACTATTACAGGTTTATCTATTTTCTTAACTATATTTTCAATATTTTTTAAAACACCTTTAAAGTTTCTATCTCCTTCAGGCATACATATCTCTTGAGCAGGATTTATATGAATCTGAATCCCATCTGCCTCAATCATATCTATAGCTTTTTTAACATCATCTAGAGTTGAAAAACCATTTATATTAGATATAACAACTCCATCTTTTAATACTTGTCTTACAACTTTAAAAGAAGCTGAGTAGTTTTCATCATTAACTGCTATTGCCTGTGATCCAACTGCCATTGGTATGTTTAATTCCTTTGCAACCTTTGCAAGATTACTATTTATTTTTACAGCATCATTAAACCCTCCTGTCATGGCATTAATCATTACAGGAAAGTTTATTTGTTTACCTAAAAAACTCACCCTTGTATCTATCTCATTAAAATCAATCTCTGGTAGTGAGTTGTGCTCTAAATATATATATTTAAAATAATTATTTCCTTCAAAATCACCTTTAGAAAAATGCTTAACATGTTCCTTTTTTCTTAAAGATCTTATTTCACTTTTGGACGTTAAGTCTTCCATAATCACATTTCCTCCTCTAAAATATTGATTATATTTCTAGCCTTGTTGTGAGGATTTACAAACATAATAGCATAGGGAAATTAGTTTGTAAATGATAAATATTATCATTTAATATTAAATAAAAGGTGTTGCAAAGTAATTTTGCTAACACCTTTCAAAGTCTATCTATAATAGTGCGTTTTT
>NZ_DCLI01000043.1:0-27287 GCF_002320975.1 Clostridium sp. UBA1652 | reverse complement strand
CGACTTTGTCGACACTCTGAAGTATAAAACCAATTTTTAATTGGTTTTATACTTTTTTTTATGGATTTGTTATAATACTTATATATAAATAGGATAGGAAAGGAATAAAAGACTAATGACTAGAGGAAACGGATTTAATTGTGCTCATTGTCCAGAATACAAAAAAGGAACTTGTAATGGAGATAGGGACTGCATGTGTTACGAATGTCCTAGAAATTTGGGACAGTGTTTATGCGTAAAGTATTGTAGAGAAACAGAATCTATTTTGACGATAGAAGAAGAATAGTTATAAGGAGGACTTTTAAGTATGGAAAAAAAGTTAGAACAAAAACTTGTAGAGTTTAAAGAATATATCAAAACTATGGAAATTACTAAACAGGCTATAGATTTAATTTATTGGGATAAGCTTGTATGTATGCCTAAAAAAGCTGTTGAAGGAAGAGCAGAAGTTATAGGACTTCTTTCAGAACAATTATTTAATCAACAAACTTCTAAAGAGATGAGAGAGTTTCTAGAGCTTTTTAAAGAAAACTCAGATGGGTTAAGTCAAGTTGATAAAGCAATGATAAAAAGATTAGATAAAGAATATAATGAAACCAAAAAAATACCAGTAGAAAGGTATAAAGAATTTGTAATACTTACATCTAAATCGGAAGCTGCGTGGGAAGAAGCTAAAGACAAAAATGATTTTAATATTTTTAAGCCTTATTTATCAAAGGTTGTAAACTTTCAAAAAGAGTTTGTAGGCTATTGGGGATATAAAGATCATAAATATAATACCTTTTTAGATAAGTATGAAGAAGGAATAACAGTTGAAGTTCTTGACAATGTATTTGGAGATTTAAGAGATGCTTTAGTAGAGCTTCTGAATAAGATAAAGAATAGTAAAATAACTATAAATTCTGATTTATTAAATTCAAGTTATGATAAAGAAAAACAAAAAGAATTAAGTTTATATGCACTTAAGTTAATCGGCTTTGACATGGAAGCAGGTAGGTTAGATGAAAGTACACATCCCTTTACTACTAACTTTACTAATAAAGATGTAAGATTAACTACTCATTATTATGAAAATGATTTATTATCTGCTTTATTTTCTACTATACATGAAGGTGGACATGGGATATATGAGCAAAATATATCTGACGACTTACAAAACACTTGGTTGTCTACGGGAGCATCCATGGGTATCCACGAATCACAATCTAGATTTTATGAAAATATTATAGGAAGAAGTGAGGAGTTTTTGAGATACTTATATCCTAAGATTAAAGAGCTTTTCAAAAGCTTTGATAAAATAGATTTCAATGAGTTTTATAAGGTAGTAAATAAGGTTGAACCATCTTTAATTAGAACAGAAGCAGATGAACTTACTTATTCTCTTCATGTAATAATTAGATATGAGATAGAAAAAGCTTTATTTAATGATGAAATAACAGTAGAAGAGTTACCAGAAGTGTGGAAGAAAAAATATAAAGAGTACTTAGGGGTTGAGCCTGATACAGATTCTTTAGGAGTACTTCAAGACATGCATTGGTCAGATGGATCTTTTGGATATTTCCCAAGTTATGCATTAGGTAATTTATATGGGGCTCAAATTTTTAATACCATGAAAAAGGATATTCCTGATGTTTATGAATTAATATCTAAGGGAGATATTATATCTATTACAAAATGGCTAAAGGATAATGTTCATAAATATGGTTCAGTATATTCCCCTAAAGAATTAATTCTTAAGGTTACAGGAGAAGAATTAAACTCTCAATATTTTATTGATTATTTAGAAGAGAAATATTCAAAGCTTTATAGTATTTAAGTAGAAATTTAGAGCAAAATAATATATATATCTATACATAAGAGGTGAATAATATGAATAGACCTTATTTATCAGTTATGAATGGTGAAGTATGTGAAGATTTTTGCTCTATGAATGAATTAAATAATTTAAGTATGAGGGAAATATATTCTAGTTGTAGCAACTGTATACAATATAAAAATGGTAATTGTATAAAAGGAAACTATGAATTTATTTTAGAAATTAGTAAAAATTGATATAAGTATTTATAATAAAAGCATCAATTGTGGTGCTTTTATTTTTTTAGGTACTATTTTTGAAGTTATAAACATATATTAATTTCTTAAGGTTTACAATTATAAATTTATAAAATAATATAAATACTTAGGAATTAAGGTAAATTTAATAATAAAAACATTGTTTTGAGTATAAAAAAGTAGTAGAATTAACAAATAAAATGTTAAAATAACAATATGTCTAATTGATAATATTTTAACAACATTTTACGGTTAGAGAAAAATTTAAGGGGGCTTTTATTAATGGGAAGAGTATATAATTTTTCTGCTGGTCCAGCAGTATTACCTGAAGAGGTGCTTAAAGAAGCAGCTGAAGAAATGTTAGACTATAAAGGTACAGGAATGTCTGTCATGGAAATGAGCCATCGTTCCAAAGCTTTTGAAGGCATAATTGGGGATGCCGAAGCTTCGTTAAGAGAGCTTATGAATATACCTGATAATTATAAGGTTTTATTTCTTCAAGGTGGGGCGTCTCAACAATTTGCTATGATTCCAATGAATTTAATGAAAAATAAAGTTGCTGACTATATAAATACTGGACAATGGTCTAAAAAAGCAATATCAGAAGCAAAGATTTATGGAAAGGTTAATGTTTTGGCTTCTTCAGAGGATAAAACTTTTTCTTATATACCAGATTTAAAAGATATAAAAGTATCAGAAGATGCTGATTATGTATATATATGTCACAACAATACTATATATGGAACTAAGTTTAATGAACTTCCAGAAACAGGGGACAAGATATTAATTGCAGATATGTCATCAGATATTTTATCTGAACCAGTAGATGTTTCTAAATATGGATTAATATTTGCAGGAGCTCAAAAAAATATTGGTCCTGCAGGGGTTGTGGTTGTTATTATTCGTGAAGACTTAATAACTGAGGATGTATTACCAGGAACTCCTACAATGCTTAAATATAAGACACATGTAGACAACTCTTCATTATATAACACACCACCAGCTTATGGAATATACGTATGTGGTAAGGTGTTTAGGTGGATTCAAAATAAAGGTGGCTTAGAGGCTATGAAGAAAATTAATGAAGAAAAAGCTGCCATATTATATGATTACTTAGATTCAAGTAAGATGTTTAGAGGAACTGTTGTTAAAAAAGATCGTTCTTTAATGAATGTTCCTTTTGTAACTGACTCTGAAGAATTAAATGCTAAATTTATAAAAGAAGCTAAGGAGCTAGGCTTTGAAAATCTAAAAGGACATAGAAGTGTTGGCGGAATGAGAGCTAGTATATATAATGCTATGCCTATAGAAGGAGTTAAAACCTTAGTAGAATTTATGAAAAAATTTGAAGCAGAAAATATCTAAAGAGAATTGGGGAGTGAAAAAATGTTTAAGATAAATTGTCTAAATCCTATAGCGGATATTGGATTAAAAATATTTGATGATAAATATACGCAAGTAGAAGCTTTTGGTGATGCTGAAGCTGTGTTAGTAAGAAGTGCAAGCGTACATGATTTAGAACTATCAGATAGCTTAGAAGCTATAGCAAGAGCAGGGGCTGGAGTTAATAATATCCCACTTGAAAAATGTGCTGAAAAAGGTATAGTAGTATTTAATACTCCTGGTGCTAATGCTAATGGAGTAAAAGAAATAGTTATAGCTGGGTTACTTTTATCTTCTCGTGACATAGTTGGGGGAGTAAATTGGGTAGAATCAGTAAAAGAAGATCAAGATGTAGCAAAACTTGTAGAAAAAAATAAATCTAAATTTTCTGGAATAGAAATTCAAGGTAAAAAACTAGGTGTAATAGGGCTTGGGGCTATTGGAGTTTTAGTAGCTAATGCAGCTAATAGATTAGGTATGGAAGTGTATGGTTATGATCCTTTTATATCAGTTGATGCTGCATGGAATCTTTCTAGAGATATAAGACATAGTAAGTCTCTAGAAGAAATATTCAGAGAATGTGATTTTATAACAGTTCACGTTCCAGCATTAGATTCTACAAAAGGTATGTTTAATAAAGACTCTTTTTCAATAATGAAAGAAGGAGTTAAGATATTAAATTTCTCAAGAGATACTTTAGTAAATGATGATGACATGTTAGAAGCACTAAACTCAGGAAAGGTTTATAAATATGTAACAGACTTTCCAAATCCAAAGATTGCAGGAGCAAAGGGCGTTATAGCAATTCCTCATTTGGGAGCATCAACTAATGAATCAGAGGATAACTGTGCTGTTATGGCAGTAAAACAGCTAAGGGATTACCTAGAAAATGGTAACATAAAAAATTCAGTTAATTATCCTAATTGCGATATGGGAGTTTGTACTCAGGTTGGACGTATAGCAATAAATCATAAAAATATTCCTAATATGCTAAGTCAATTTACTTCCGTTTTAGCTAATGAAAATATAAATATATCAGATATGATTAACAAGAGTAGAGGTCAATGGGCGTATACTATGTTAGATATAGAAGCACCGGCTACAAGGGAATTTGTAGAGAAAATCAAGGAAATTGATGGAGTAGTAAAAGTAAGAATTATTAAATAATTAAGGTTAAGGGGACAAGTTAAGTTGCCCCCTTAAATTATATATTAGATAAGGAGAGATATTATGGCTACTATAAAACCTTTTAAATGTATAAGACCGGAGAAAAATGTAGTAAGTAAGGTGGCTGCACTTCCTTACGATGTTTATAATAGAGACGAGGCGCTAGAAGAAGTACTAAAAGAACCGTTATCCTTTTTAAAAATAGATAGAGCTGAAACGCAGTTTGATAAAGATTTTAACCCTTACGATAAACAAGTATATGAAAAAGCAAGAGATATACTTCAAGAAATGCTTCAAGATGGAACTTTATTAAATGATAATGAAGAAGGATATTATATATATGAGCTTACTATGAATGGACGTTCTCAAACAGGAGTAGTAGGTTGTGCATCTATTGATGACTATCTAAATGATGTTATAAAAAAACATGAGAAAACTAGAGAAGATAAAGAAATAGATAGAATAAATCATGTTGATATATGCAATGCTCAAACTGGTCCTATATTTTTAGCTTATAGATCACAAGAAATAATTAATGAGGTCGTTAATAAGATTAAAACTGAAGAGGTTTTATATAATTTTATAGCACAAGATGGAGTTAAGCATGTAGTTTGGAAGGTAAGTGAGGAAGCTGATGTAAAAGTCATAGCAGAAGCATTTAAAAATATAGATAATATATATATAGCAGATGGACATCATAGAACAGCATCAGCAGTAAAGGTAGGTCTAAAAAGAAGAGAAGAGAATCCAGGTTATACTGGAGATGAGGAATTTAACTTCTTTCTTTCAGTATTATTCCCACATGACCAACTTATGATACTAGATTACAATCGTGTAGTAAAAGACTTAAATGGATATTCCAAGGAAGATTTTTTGTACGAAGTATCAAGGAATTTCAAGGTTGAAGAAGTTGGGTCAGAAGCTTACAAACCTGAAGAAAAAGCAACCTTCGGAATGTATTTAGAAAATACGTGGTACAAGTTAACTTTAGATGAAGAATTATTTTCAGATGATCCAGTACAAGGATTAGATGTTGCAATATTAGAAAATAATTTATTAAGCCCTATACTTAATATAAAAGATATAAGAACAGACAAAAGAATAGATTTTGTTGGTGGGATAAGAGGGCTAAAAGAATTAGAGAAAAGAGTAGATAGTGGAGAAATGAAAGTAGCATTTTCTATGCATCCTACATCAATAACAGAATTATTTGATGTATCTGATGCAAATGAATTGATGCCACCAAAATCAACTTGGTTTGAACCAAAACTTAGAAGTGGAATATTCATACATGAACTATAATATTAAGCAAGGATAATTAAATATCCTTGCTTTTATTAAATATATGACAAAAGTTGTGGATAAACTCATTTAATTAGAGATTATCAACAAATACTGTTAATAATGCTGTGGATAATATGTTAATATCTATTGTAAAATATGACAATATTTGTTATACTGTCTTTAGAAATATGTAATATTATAGTAAACAATGTGTTAATCATTAAATTTGATAGTATGAATTGGGGTATAGGGTAGGGAATAGTAAATAATATTTAATAAGGGGTATTTATGAGTATATTGAGTCTAAAGTATGAAAAAAGTTACGAAAGATTGTATAAAAATATAGTTATTAGATTAGTTGGGACGGTTTTAGTAGCTGTAAGTGCATCTTTATTAATATGGATGGTATTTTGGAGCATAAATAGCCAACTAACAAATATTATTTTGGGGCTAATTAACATTTTTATTTTATTGGCTATATTTTTAATTACTTTTAATACACATTCTGATAAAAAAAGCCTTAATATTTTGTGTCATGGTTTTCTTATAGTATCAATAGTGGATTTTATGCATTTTTATAATTACAGTCACTTATTACAAGATATTGAGATTAATGGGGTAAATATATCTTTAAAATACTGGATGGTAGCGCGGATTTTGGAGATTATAGTTTTATTTATACACTTATGTGGAACTAAGAAATTAGCCAGTTATAAAAACACTATTATAATATGCTTTGGACTGATTAGTGTTAATTTGATTTTAATTCTTCATATACAAGTTTTACAATTTTTAAATGTGTATGATGAGTACAATTTAAACACTATAAAGATTATATTAAGTTCTGTTGGTTTAGGTATAACCATATATATGATTAATAAAATTAAAGATAGCTTTACAGGGAATATAATTTTAGAATCTAGGTACCTTTATTTAAGTATATTTTTTATTATTTTAGCTGAATTTTCTTCTGTTCTTTTAGAAGGTGTTAATTTTTTTTGGGTAATTCTTGTTACTATACTTAGAACTTGTAGTTATTTATATCTTTATAAAGAGGTTTTTGAAGATTTAATTGGTGGTAATAATCAATCTATCAATAAAGAGATGAAGGCACATAGAAGAAATCAATATGTACTTTTGAATAGTAGTATAAAAAAAGAGCCAATAGTTAAAAGTCTTAGTTTAAATGTTGAAGAAATATTAAATGCTGTATCAGTACCAACAATAATTGTAGATTATAAAGGTAAAATAGTTGTATGTAGTGAATCATATGCAAATTTAGTAGATATGGAATATAGTGATATAATAAATACAAATATAAATGAAATTATTAAGAGTATAAAGTTAACTGATAAAAATATCCCTAAAAAATTTGATTTTAACAATTATAAGAATAAAATAGATGATTGGCAAATTAAAACTCCAAAAGGAAATAAAAAATATGTACAAGTTACCTTCTCTATTATTACAGACAATTATAATGATAAAATTGGTGTAGTTTGCGTAATGCATGATATTACAAGGATAAAAGAGGAGCAAAAGAAGTTAATAAATCAAGAGAAGCTAGCTTTAATGGGACAAATGGGGGCCACAATTGTTCATGAAACTAGAAATTTTTTAACTACTATAAAGGGAAATAGTCAGCTGATAGAGTTATATTGTAATAATGATAAGATTAAAAAATATGCTCATAAAATTAATTGTGATACAAATGAAGTAAATAGAATAATTACTGATTTCTTGAATTTATCAAAGCCTAGAGAAACTGAGTTAGTTGAAGTATCATTTAGTGACTTAGTACTTTCAATGAGGAATACTATTGAAACATCTTCATTAATGAATAATTCACAATTAGTTTTAGATATAGACTATGATGAAAGATATATACTATGTGATGAGACACAGATTAAGCAGGTTATACTTAATATATGTAAAAATGCTGTAGAATCTATGGATAAGGTGTTGAATCCAACATTAAAGATAAGCACAGGATTAGATGAGGAGTGCAAAGAAGTTTTTATAAATATATCTGATAATGGAACCGGAATCGATGAAGAAACTATAAAGAAAATAGGCACACCATTTTTTACAACTAAAAAGACAGGCACAGGGCTGGGACTTAATGCATGTTATCAAATAATAAAAGAACACGAGGGAAGGATAGAAATACAAAGCAAACTAGGGGTAGGAACTACCTTCAAAATTGTTATGCCTTATATAGATGAAGATATAGAAGATGAAATTATATAGTTTTAAACATAAGTGTAAATGATAACATAAATAATAAGGTGCCATAGTCACCTTATTATTTTATAAGAGAATTAATAAATGTGGTTTTCCCAGCACCTATAAATCCTGTAACTATCTCTATAGCCGCTTTAGTATTCATAAGATAAGTCCTTTCCAAATCTCAATATTAACGAAATAACTTTTCTATATTATCTTTACTCAAGTTTTCGCCTATAACACAAATTCTTCCGCTATAATCTGGCAAGGATTTTCTAATTTCAAATTCATTTGGTACATAATCGAACTCCACCCATTCTCCATTAGTACACTCAACAATACCTTTTGCACGTAGCACAAGACCATACATAGAGTTATTTAGCTTCTCTAAATTATTTTTCAATTGACTTTTAGTAAGTATTTTTGGAGTTTCAATACCTATGGTTTTGAAGGTAGTCTTAGTGGTATTTACTGTGGAAGTTCTTACTGACACCTTGCTAGGTAGCTTATTTAGTAAATTAATTTTATTAAAAATAGTGTTTTCTGAATTACCTTCAGCAGTTTCTAATATATTTTTAGCTTTAATGCTAGTCCAAGGAGTAGTTATTATGCTTGCTGAATTGTTTAATATTTTTATCTTACTGACAACATCAACAACAGTTTCATTAGAAACATTTTGAGTTCTACTTAATATAATAGTTTTGGCTTTTCTTATTTGATCTTTATAAAACTCATCAAAATTAGTAACATACATATCATATTTAGTTATATCTATGACAGTCATTATTATATTAAGAGAAAGCTTTTCTTTAAAATCAGACTCTTTAAAAACAGAAAGAACTTCAGATAATTTAGCCACCCCAGAAGGTTCAATAATTATTCTTTCAGGGTGATATTTATCTGTTACTTCATTAATACCTGCTTTAAAATCTCCGTAAACGCTGCAACAAATACAACCAGCATTTATCTCTTTAACATCTATAGCGGAATTTCTTAAAAATCCTCCATCTATGCCTATCTCTCCAAACTCATTTTCAATTATAGCTATTTTTTCATTCTTTAAATTTTCTTCTATTAATTTTTTAATTAACAGTGTTTTACCAGCACCTAAAAATCCTGAAAATACATCAACTTTAATTTTCATAAAACCATCCTTATTATTATTTTTATAATATATATTTTAAAGCATATAAGAAGTTAAGTCGATGCGAATGAATTGCATTTACCAAAATTTAAGAGAATGTTAATTTGATTTACACAATACAAAAGTCATTGACTATATAAGCAAATTCTAATATACTTATAATACTTTATGGCAAAATTTAAAAATTATTAATAGTATTTTTACATCAAGAATAATTTATAATTATGGAACAAATAATTTTAAATAGTATTATGCGTAGAAGGTGTTAGGATGGAAGGTATTGATAATAAATTACTGGATTTTTTAGTTAAAGAAAACTTAAGTGAAGACTTGTTTAAAGGTAATTTTGGAATAGAGAAAGAAAATGTTAGAGTATATAAAGATGGACATTTAGCTTTAACTACTCATCCAGCGGAGTTTGGAGATAAATTAGAAAATGCTTTTATTAAAACAGATTTTTCTGAAAGTCAGGTAGAGGTAGTAACACCGGCCTGTAAAAGCTTAGAGGAAATGTATGACTTTTTGGAGAATCTCCAGAATATAGTTTCTAGTACATTAAAAGATGAGTATCTATGGCCTCAAAGCAATCCTCCTATATTACCAAGTGATGGTGAAATTCCAATAGCTTGTTATGGAGAGGCAGGTAAAGTTGAGAGAGAATATAGAGAGAAATTAGCAGAGAAGTATGGTAGAAAGAAACAACTATTATCAGGAATACATTTTAACTTCTCCTTTGATGAGGATTTTTTAAGATATTTATATATAGAGTTTAGCAGCAGTAAAGACTTTAAGGATTTTAAAAGTACTATATACTTAAGAACAGTAAAAAATTTCTTGAAATATAGATGGTTTTTAATATATCTTACTGGAGCGAGTCCAGTATTTCATAAAAGTTATATGGATAGTTGCGTAGAAATTAGTGAAAGTTTAGAAAATGAAACTAGCTATTCTGAAAACCTAGTATCCCTTAGAAATGGAATATGTGGATATAAAAATAAAGAAGATTTTCCTATTAATTATGATAGTTTAAGTGATTATATAGAAAGTATAAATGAATTAATTCGCTGTAATAAGATTGAAAATGCAAGTGAATTATATAGTCCTATTAGGGTTAAATCAATAGGAGGTAAGAATTCTTTAGAGATATTAAAAAGCGATGGAATAAAGTACGTAGAAGTCAGAATATTAGATTTAAATCCATTAAGTAAAAATGGAATATTTCTAGAGGATTTATATTTAATAAATATTTTCTTAATTTACATGCTATTAAAGGAAGATAGCCAGTTTAATGAAAAAGAGCAGGAAATTTCTAATATAAATCATAATATAGTAGCAACATTAGGAAGAAAGTCAGACTTAACAATATTAAATAGTAAATCTGAAAAAGTACTTCTAAAGGATGAAGCTCTAAAAATTATATATGATATGGAGCTTTTAGTTAGAAAATTAGGAATTAAAGAAGAATTTTTATTAAATATAGTAGCTAATGCTAAGGAAAAAATATTAGATTCAAAGCAGACCTATTCTTATAAGGTTCTTCAAGGAATAAAAGAGAAATCATACGTAGACTTTCATATAGATAAAGCTAAAGAATATTTAGAAGAAACTCAAAAAAAGAACTTTAATTTAATAGGATATGAGGATTTAGAATTATCAACTCAGATATTAATAAAAGATTCTATAAAAAGAGGTATAGAATTTAAAGTACTAGATAGAAAAGAGAATTTTATAAGTCTTAGCTTTAATGGAAAAACCGAGTACGTAAAGCAAGCTACTAAAACTTCCAAAGATTCTTATAGTACTGTTCTTGTTATGGAAAATAAAGTGGTTACTAAGGAAGTATTGAAAGAAAATGAAGTTAGAGTACCTAGTGGAGAAAATTATAATAGCGTAGAAGAAGCTATGAAGTTCTACGATAAGTTCGAGAATAAGAAGATAGTTATAAAACCTAAATCTACTAACTTTGGTATAGGTATATCTATATTTAAGGATGGATTTAATAAAGATGACTTTAGAAGAGCGCTAGAAATAGCATTTGATAATGATAATACGGTTTTAGTAGAAGAATTTATAGAAGGCAAAGAATATAGATTTTTAGTTATAGATGATGAAGTAGTAGGAATACTTCACAGAGTACCAGCCAATGTATGTGGTAATGGAGTAAATAATATATCAGAGCTAGTTAAGGAAAAGAATAAGGATAGTTTAAGAGGAAAGGGATATAAAACACCTCTTGAAAAAATATCTTTAGGTGAAATAGAAGAGATGTTCTTAAAAGCTCAAGGTAAGGACTTTACTTATGTGCCAAACAAAGATGAGATTGTATATTTAAGAGAAAACTCTAATGTTAGTACTGGTGGGGACAGTATTGATTATACAGATAAGATAGATGAAAGCTATAAGGAAATGGCTATAAAAGCAGCTAAAGCAGTGGGTGCATCTATATGTGGTGTAGATATGATGATTACTAACATTAATGAGAAAATATCTAAAGATAACTATGGAATTATAGAGTTAAACTTTAACCCAGCTATACACATTCATTGTTATCCTTACAAAGGAAAGAATAGAAACGTAGGGGAAAAAGTTCTTAATTTACTATTCAGGGGCTAGATTTAAGAGGTGTGTTATATGGAAGAATTTCAAGTTAATATATTTAAAGCATTAGCCCATCCAATAAGAATAAAAATACTAAAGAAGCTGTATGAAGGTGAAGGGTGTGTTTGTGAGATTAATGAAGACATTGAATTTAGCCAGGCAAACCTATCGCAGCATCTTAAGATACTAAAGGATGCAAAAATAGTAGAGGCTGAAAAAAGAGGAATGTTTATCTATTATAAGATTAGAAATCCTAAAGTTATGGATCTAATTAAAGTTACTGAAGAGATTTATGAAAAAGAAAGCAGGTAATCAGTAAGGCTGAGAAAATAAGATTTTCTCAGCCTTACTGATTATTTTATATAATATGCAACTATTTATATATATTTTTTGTCTAACTAATGTATAAAACATATGCGCATATGTAGTATTAGGAGGAATATTAATGGAGCTATTAATAAAGAAAGCTCGAAAAGGGGATAAAGAGTCATTTATTAAGTTGATAGATGGTTACATGATACAAATGTATAAAGTAGCAAAAACAAGATTGAAAAATGAGGAAGATATAGGTGATGCTATTCAAGAAACCATACTTTCAGCTTTCACTGGAATTAAAGATCTTAGAAATACAAAATACTTTAATACATGGATAATTAAAATTCTAATTAACAAGTGTAATGACATAATTGCTAAAAATAAGATTGTGTATATAGAAAGTTATGATGAAATTAAAAATCAAGAGTTAAATTTAACTATAAGCGATGACATAGATAGCAAGATAGATTTTGATAATATGTTAGAAATTTTATCACAAGAATATAGGACTGTAGTGGTTATGTATTATGTGAATAGACTTACTACTAAAGAAATAGGGAAAATTCTTAATGAAAAAGAAGGAACCATCAAGTCACGACTAAGTAGGGCTAAACAAAAATTAAAAATGTATTATGTCAACATAAATACTGGAAATATTAAATTGGAGGGACGTATAAATGAAATATGATTTTGAAAGTCAAATAGAAAACATATTAGATGAAGATATAAAAATCCCTGATAGTATACTAAGAAAAAAAGAAATGGCATTTGAACAAATACGAAGTAAGTCCACTAAAATTAGAGGACTAAATATAAAGAAAATTGCAGCAGCGATTATAGGACTTTCAATTATAGGAACTTTTATGTTTAGAATAGATGCTATTGCTGAGCTTGGATCTGCTTTGTTTGGAGATGGTGGAGTACAGAAAGCTATTAATAATGGGTACATTCAAGAAATAAGTGAAGACTCTATTATGAGAAGTAGTGGGGTAGATATAAAAGCAAATAATATAACATATACGAGTAATAAATTAATATTATCATTGAATATGAAATTTGATGATAAGAGTTTACTACAGTACTTCCATGTAATGAAAGTTGATTTAGATGTATATGATGATGAAACAAACGACTTAATTCAATTTACTGGAACTGAAGGTAATATTAATTTTGATAGAGATAAAGGTGAGGTAATTTATAATATTGTTTTATTTTCTGATGGAAAATTTAAAGATTTAAGCAATATAACATTAAAAATTAATCACTTAGAATTATATGCTAATTCTAAAGATAATCTTCCAGAAGGATTTGCTAAAGATGTAGAAGCTAAACTAGATGTAGATACAATAAAACAATTAGATGAAGCTGGAGTAGTGTTATATAAAGAAATAGATGGACAATGGGAAAGTAACATAAAGCTAGATGATAAATTTAAAAATCAAAAAGATGTAAAATACGTTGCTTCTAATGAAAATGAGTATATTAATAATATTTCAGCTACCATGAATTCAACGGGGACAGATGTTTCATTTATAATTGATAAAGCTGATTATAAATCTGTAGGTAAAATAAGTTTAGTAGATGATAAAGGAAACATATATAAACTTTCAGATGGACGTTCTCAGAGTTCAGTAGAAGGAGATGAAACCAAAGTTCAGGTTGTTCTATCATTTGATGCAACTAGTTTTGATAATATAGATTCTCTTAAAATAGAGTTTAGGGATATACACGAAAAAGATTTTGATATTGATTTAAGTAAGGAGTAAACAAAAGGCTGCATAGAAAAAATTATCTATGCAGTTTTTTATTATATCAGCATATATACTTATTAACTAATAGCAGATAAAATATAGATAGAAAAAGTTATTAGTATCCATATAGTTAAGTTGATTCCAATTAAGATAAATGATAGTATAGTAATAATAAATGACTATGAGACTTAATTATATTGAGGAGGTTAAGGGATTTGAGATTTTTAGATAAATTACAGAGAAAATATGGTCGATACGCAATACATGGATTAATGAAATATATAGTAATTATAACTGCAGGGGTTCTATTTATTGAGTATATGATTCCAGCTGCTAATATAGCATATAGATTGGCATTAAGCCGCTCATCAATATTAAATGGCGAGGTGTGGCGATTAATAACTTTCATATTCATACCAGAAGGAAATTCTTTTTGGACTTTGATAACTCTATATTTCTATTATATGATAGGTAATTCTTTAGAGTATGAGTGGGGCGCTTTTAAATTCAACATATATTATTTAGTTGGAATATTAGGAACTATAATAGCTACTTTTATAACCGGTGGAATAGGGGTTCCAACATATTTAAATATGTCATTGTTTTTTGCATTTGCATATATTTATCCTAACTTTGAAATATTAGTATTCTTTGTACTTCCAGTTAAGATGAAATATTTAGGTTGGCTTAGTGGAGCTTTTTTGGCCTTTTCCTTTGCAGCAGGAAGCTTAACAACAAAGATTGTGATTATAGTAGCTTTATTAAACTTCATTTTATTCTTTGGAAGAGACATATACGAATCTTTAGTTAATAGAAATAAAAAGGTTCATAGAAAATATAAAAATAATGTAATTGAAATGAAAAGAACAATGCATAGATGTACTATATGCGGAGTAACAGAAAGAACAAATCCTGATATGGAGTTTAGATATTGTAGCAAATGTGGTGGTGAGCATGAGTATTGTATGGATCACTTAAATAATCATGAGCACATTAAACACTAGTAGTTAATATAAGGTGTAGCAAAAATATTTTGCTGCACCTTTTTAAATTTTACTAGCTAGAATTTATAGTTTAAAGAATAAAAGAACAAAAGAATAAAGCGGAAGAATATATAATGTTTATGCTAGTTTGAGGATTTACTTGAGAACAAGAGAGTGTCTCTCTAGCGATAAAATGAATATACTGTTTATATATTAATTTTAAGGAATTTTATAAATGGATATAGACTTTAGATACAGAACCAAACCTATTAAATATGTAGAGGGCTATATAATGAAGGGTGTAAATTATAGATGTAACTATACTAAGTTTGAAACTTTGTATAAGGCACCTGCAATAGGTACGGAGACTGTTGAGGTGTATAATTTTGAACCTAAGAAAGAAGTAAGGGCGTCTGTTATACTTCTTCATGGCTTAGGTAGTAGAAATATAAGATTTTTCTTATGGATGGGAAGTCATCTAGCATCAGCTGGAGTGCATTGTGCTATACCAGTTCTTCCAGGGAATTATACAAGAGTAGAGAGTGGCTCAGTTAGCGGCAGAAGCTTTTTATATCCTGATATTAATAGAATGTATAAGTTTTGGGAACACGCTGTTGTAGATGTTAGATCAACTATAGATTTATTAGAACAAAAAGGAATCTGGAAACCTAATAATTTAATAATGGGATATTGTTTAGGGGGAATGCTGTCTTCCATAACAATGTCTATTGATAAAAGAATAAATAAAGGTATATTTATGACCACAGGGGGACATTTGCCTAAGATATTACATAATTCGCCTACAGCGGCTTTTGTGAGAAGACTGTTCAAAGCTGGTCTTAGGGAAGAATATTTTCTTCATGATAAGAAAAAACTTTATGAAACTTACAGGCAGCAACTTGGAAAAGTTAAGAAAATGACTTTGGCAGAGTTATGTAAATCTAGTGAAATACATCCTTTATTTAAAATAGATCCTCTTTCTTATGCTCATTTTATAGATAAATCAAAGGTTACTTTTATTGATGCATTATTAGATGAAACAATTCCGTTAGGAAGTAGAACCTCTTTGTTTAGAGAGATGAGAGGTGGAGTAAGATATATATTACCAATGACCCATGGAAGCTGGCTACCCTTTGAAAGATTTTTAGCACAATATATATTATTTAAAGTAAATATAAATGACAAATCAAGTTTAAAACAGGTATGTAAAAAACTCAATATAGATAGAGATTTGTTTTAATTATTAGATTTAAGCTAAGTTAGGAAAAAAATATTAAGATTCTTAACTTAGTTTTTTTGTTAATTAAAATTTTATTAAATAAAACATTAACTTTCTCGAAAATTAAAGTATAATTAATTTAGAAGAATAATCCAGAGAAGTAAGGTGGGATGTAAAGGTGAATAAGAAAAAAATAACTCAGCTATTAATAGTAGCAGCTACCGTTTCGGCAAGTTCGCATATTTTAGGTGAAGAAGCTAATGCAGTACAGCAAACAAATGATGTTTCGATACAATCTGTGGCTCAGCTTAAAGGACAAGTTGTAAACGTAAGTAGTAATCTAAGAATAAGAAAGGCTGCCGATATTAACTCTGAAGTTATTGGTTATCTAGTAAATGGACAAGAGTTTGATATTAAAGGAAAATCAGGTGACTGGTATAATATAGATGCAAAAGGTGTAGTTGGATATGTATATAAGGATTATGTTAAAGAAGCTGGTGCTACCCCAGTAACTAATCCACCAAGTGGAAATGAAAATACATCATCAAAAGGACAAGTTATTAACGTCAGTAGTGCTTTAAATATAAGAGGCGGAGCTAGTACTTCAGCGCAAATAATAGGAACTTTAAAAAATGGACAAGAGATTAATCTCAAAGGTAAATCAGGAGATTGGTATAGTATAGATATAAATGGAACAATAGGTTATGTGTACAAGGACTATGTAAAAGAAGTCTCAGGATCAAACACGCCCGAAAATCCAACCAATCCTACCAATCCAACAAGTCCAGTTAAAAGCAAGGGACAAGTTATTAATGTGAGTTCAAGTTTAAGAATAAGAAAAGAAGCAAACACATCTTCCGCTATAGTGGGGTATTTAATTAATGGACAATCAATTAGTATAAAAGGCCAGAGCGGAGATTGGTATAGTATAGATGCAAATGGTGTTTCTGGATATGCACATAAGGATTATATAAAACTTGTAGATGATTCTACACCTACTACACCTACGAACCCGCCTGAAACTGTAGAGGAGATAGGGATAGTTGTTAATGTAAGTACTAATTTGAGGCTTAGAGATAAACCTACTTCAGATTATACTAGTGCAGTTGTAGGTTATTTATTACCTGGGGACTCCTTTAAGATATTAGGAACTTCTGGAGATTGGGTTAACATAAATTATAATGGTAAAGTTGGATATGTGCTCAAGGACTATGTTAAAAAAGTAGAGGCGTCAAATGAAGAGGATATATCTAAAACATATACTGCTATTTTAAATATATTAAAAGCTCAAATAGGAGCACCTTATGTATATGGAGGTGCAGGAGAACTTTTAACAACATCGTTTTTAAATGAGATAAAAGTAAGATTTCCAGCTGCAGCTCAAAGTGGAGAATATAATTTAGCTCAGCAGTACGTAGATAAAGGCTATAGGTCTTTTGACTGTTCAGGATTTTTATATTGGGGATTTAAACAAGCAGGAATAAATATAGGTAGAACTACTTATGATCAGATAAATAATGGGGTAGAGGTTTCAAAAGAAAATGTAAAATTAGGAGACTTTCTATTCTATTCAGATATAGGACATGTAGGTATGTATATAGGAAACAATCAATGGATTGAATCTTCTAATTCCAAAAGCTACGTTAAAATTGCAGATGTACCTTGGAGTAAAATAGGAAGAATAAGAAGAATTTTAAATTAAAAATAGGTGTAGTTTACTAAATTTAAGTAAACTACACCTTATTATTCATACTAAAAGCAGGGAAATCCCTGATTTACATCTTTTTAATCATTTTTTCTAAAATAGTAGTAGAGTTTTTAACTCCAATTGGAACAAATTTTTCAAAATCCATATGAGCTCCGTTGTTAGCATTATCAGAAATGGAACGTATAACTACGAATGGTATACTATTTAAATAACAAGTATGAGCTATACTTCCACCTTCCATTTCACAAGCAAAAGCTTCAAATTCAGAAGATAACCATTGAATCTTTTCTATATTTGCAACAAACTGATCTCCAGTAACTATTCTTCCTAAAAATGTTTTAATATCTTTGGCTTCATCGCAAGCTTCTAATGCAAATTTAACCAACTCATCATCACATTTAAAATCAAAAGTGTCAAGTCTAGGAATTTGACCGTGTTTATCTCCAAAAGCTGTAGTATCCATATCATGCTCTACTAGATTGTTAGCTATTACTACATCGCCTGGGTAAATATCTTTACCTATTCCTCCAGCAACCCCAACATTTATTACTGTATCTACTTTATATTCACTAGCTAATATTTGAGTACAAATAGCTGCATTAACCTTACCAACGCCACATACTACTGCGATAACCTCTTTTCCCCATAAACTTCCTTTATTGAAAGTCATTTTAGCTTTTTCCTCTGTTGATTGAACGTGCATATCCTTTAGAAGAATTTCTAGTTCCTCATTCATTGCGGCAATTATTCCTATAATCATTTAAATTCCTCCCAGAAAATATTACTCTTATACATTATAACCTTAGGAATTATTTTACTCAATAAAAGTACGTATTGTTTTATTATAAAATATAAACTAAAATGATATAGTGATTCAATTAATTATGTAATTGTAACTTTCATATATAAAGGAGAAATGCCATATGTTGCAACATTCATTATCTAGAACAGAGCTTTTAATAGGCTCAGAGGGACTAGAAAAATTAAAAAATTCTAAAGTAATTGTATTTGGAATAGGTGGAGTTGGAAGTTATACTGTAGAATCATTAGCTAGAGCAGGAGTAGGTACCCTTGTTTTAATTGATGATGATACTATTTGTCTTACTAATTTAAACAGACAAGTGCATGCAACTTATAGTACTATAAGCAAGTCAAAAGTTGAAGTTATGAAAGAAAGAGTTCTTTCTATAAACAGAAAATGTAATGTTATAACTTATGAAACATTTGTTACTGAAGAGAATATTCCAGAATTTATTTCAGAAGATACTGACTATGTAGTTGATGCTATAGATACTGTATCTGCAAAAATTGCACTTGCAGTGTATTGCCAAGATAAAAATATAAAAATAATGAGTTCTATGGGAACTGGTAATAAACTTGATCCATCTCAGTTTAAAGTAACAGATATATATAAGACAAGAGTATGCCCTTTAGCTAAAGTTATGAGATATGAGCTTAGAAAAAGAGGAGTTAAGTCATTAAAAGTTGTATATTCTGAGGAAATTCCAATAAAGCCAAAATCAGAAGATGTAGTAACCTGTAAAACAGGGTGTGTATGTACAGGTGGTACTAAAAAATGTACCATAAGACGTCAAATACCAGGAAGTATTAGCTTCGTTCCACCAGTTGCAGGAATGATTATAGCTTCACAAGTGGTTAAAGATATTTTAAATATATAAAAAGTATCCACAGAAAACAGTTGATAAGTAATGAAAAATTGTGGATAAGCATGTTTATAAAAATATATACTGTGGATAACTATAATAAAAGAGTCCTATCTTAGGACTCTTTTATTATACAAAATATATATCAATGATTGTGGATTCATTAGGAAATAAGGGCCTCAAAAGTTTTTCAATAGAGCTTTTTGCGTTAGTTTCAGCACTGGAGTAAAGCTCATCTTCCACCATTTTATCTTTCATTAGTTTTTTTACCTCTTTAGAAATAGAAATAGTCTGTTCTGGGGATAACTTTATATCTCCAAATCTTAATAAACCATTAGTAGTTGTTTCATAAACAGTTTTTTCTTCATATATGGTTACATCTTCAACGATAGGTTTTGGTAATGTTATAGAAATTGAATTTTGAGATTTATCAATTTTTATGTTCCCTTTATCTATATTTGAAAAATCTAATGAATAACTACCTTTCCCGTAAAAAGTTATTCCTTTGACTTTTTTAAACACTTCCCACTCTCCCCAGCTATCATTTAGCAAAATTCTTTCTTTTAGATCTGCTTCTAGGGTGATTAATTTTTGAGTTTCGTGTATTTTGTCAATAATACTTTCTTGAGAGATAAATTTAGTATTTTCTGTTGAATCAGTTGAAACCCATTGTTCGACTTTATCTGTAGGTTTGTTGAATAATTTGTAACAAGTATAAAAACCTATAGAAACAAAAAATACTGCTAAAATAGAGAGAAAAACAACCTTTCTTTTAAATTTCCTCATAAAACCCCCCAATCAGATTAAATTCTTATTCTGCCATCCATCCTTCATTTAAAAACTCATATAAAGCAGGATATACATTTAAAGAACTCATCAAATTTAAATACTCACTCATTAAATCGTAATTCTCATCTGAGGTTTTTAAAGCTCTTATCATTAAGTTCTTAGGAGTTTCTAAAGGTGATATATACTCAACTACAGAAACATCATACCCCTTAGCTTCTAACATCATACTTCTCATTCCATCAGTTAAAACATCTGCAAGTCTTGCTTTTAAGATGCCGTGTTTAGTAATTCCTTCAAAAGGTTCGTAATTATATTGAGAAAGCATTTGTCTATGGCAGCAAGGAACAGCTATAATACAATCACTCTCAAGTTTAATTCCTAGAGCTAGAGCCATATCTGTAGCTGTATCGCAAGCATGTAAAGACATAACGACATTTATCTTTTCTTTAGGTTTATACATTTTTATATCTATAGCATGGAACTCCATATTTCTATAACCAAGATTTTTAGCCATTTCTTTAGAAGAATTAATAACTCCTTCAGATATATCAAGCCCTATAAACTTACACTTTCTTCTCTTTATTTCAGTTAAATAATAGTTCAAAACAAAGGTTAAATAAGACTTTCCACATCCACAATCTAAAATTGTAATAACTTTATTTTTAGGAAGTGAATCCAAAACGCCCTCTAAAAGTTCTACATAATGGTCTATTTGATTGTATTTACGTATCTTATTATTTTTAATTTTCCCGTCTTTACTCATTATGCCGATTTCTTTTAACAATGCATCCGCTTTTCCGACCTTTATGTAGTAGTCTCTGTTTAAAAGAGTAGAAGTTTCTTGCGAATGGTTAGCTGGAGAAGTTTCTTTTGCTTCATTAGAAGAAATTATTGTAGAATCTTCTGGCACTTCTTTGTTCTGCATTTTTACATTTTTGTTATCCCCAGTGATTAAAATGTCGGTTCCACGCTCTCTATATAGAATAGAAACCTCGTCATAATTTTCAGCTTCTTTAGTTACTCTGTTCCAAAGTTCAGATAGAGTGTAGTTTTCTGTCTTCCCATTAAAATTATATGAGATATTTTCCTCATTATAACTACCTACTCCCTTAAATTCTTTTAAACCAGATTTATAAACAACATGTATATTTTTAAATATAGAACTGTTTTCGCTAAATCTATTCTCAAGTCCTATTAAGAATAATTTTATTTTACCGATGTTCTGTTTATTCATAAAATCACTACCTTCCATAATAATTAATATAAAACAATATTAAGATTATAATGCTTTAAGTGTAAATAGTAAATTATTAAGTGAAGAGGAGTTCTATTTGTGATATAATTATGAAATGTTAAGTATGCACAAATATACGCTAATCTAGGAGATGGACTTATGGCAAGTAAGTTTGGAGTGAGCATTGAGCCTATAGGTAAAAGTGACTTTGAGTACTCTATTAAAGATTATTTAAAACTAAATATAGGTAAAATAAACGTAATAAACTTAGATCGTGAGAACAAGAGCTGTTCTTTAAGACTTAAGTTTTTTAAGAGTGAAAAAAAAGAACTTTTAAGAGATTCACTTATAAACATAGCTAGTTATTTTTTTGAAAAAGAAAAATTCTATAAGATTAACTTATATGTAAGTGAAGACATGCCTATAAACAGTTTGTTATTAGTAGGTTTTGAGTTAGAGGGAGTATTGAGTGATAGCCTAATAGTGTCTGGTGCTCATAAAAGTGAACTTATTTTTGGCCTTAATATGTATGATTACAGAATTAAAAATAGGAAACCTTCTGTTATAGAGCTAAAAGGGAGCAATATTGAAGTTAAAAATCTTACTCCTGATAATGCTCAAGAAATGTTAGATTATTATATAAGGAACTTTAATCATTTAAAAGAATTTGAGCCTCAAAAAGATAGAAGTTTTTATACCTATGAGGTACAATATTCTATTTTAATGGAAAGTTATAAACAGCTTATTGATGGGACCGGAATAGACTTAGGAATATTTAAAGATAACAAGATTATAGGAAAAATAAGAATATCAAACATAGTTTATGGAGTTTTTAGAAATGCATTTATAGGATATTCTATTGATGAAAATGAACAGGGAAAGGGATATATGAAGGAAGCTGTTAAGCTTGTACTTAAATATGCTTTTAGTGAATTAGAACTCCATAGAATAGAAGCTACTGCTATGGTTGAAAATACTAAGTCTCAAAGAGTTCTTAGAAGCTGTGGTTTTAAGGAACTTGGAATAAGTGAAAAATATTTATTTATAAATGGTGAATGGAAAGATCACGTAGTTTTTTATAACGTTAATAGTGAATATTCCTGCTAACTAAGGAGGAAAATAAGAGTGCAGTTCAATGTGTATAGTGAGATATTAAAAAAAGTAGATAGAAAAGGAATTTGGGATATGATTGTTATAGATGGTGTAGTAGGATCAGGAAAAAGCACTTTGATGAATATTTTAGAAGAGCTAGGGTATACAGCATTTAAAGAACCTGTTGTAAATAATCCAATACTAGAGAAGTTTTATTATGATAGAAAGAAGTATGCTTTTGCACTTCAAGTATTCTTTTTAAATAATAGATTCAAGTATATAAAGGAAGCAGCAGAATTAGAAAATTCTGTGATGGACAGAAGTATATATGGAGATGCTATTTTTGCAAAGTTATTAGAGATAACTGGAGATATGACATCAGAAGAATTTGATGTTTATAGGGAACTTTTAGAAAATATATTAGAACACGTTAAAGCACCGAAGCTTATGGTTTATTTAGAAATATCAGTAGACCAAGCTATTAATAGGATAAGAAAAAGAGGACGAGACTACGAACAGGTAGTTGAAAGAGCTTATTGGGAAACTCTTAATAAGGAGTATACTGAATACTTTAATGCTTATGATATATCACCAGTATTAAAAATAAATGTAGATTCTTTAGATTTTGAAAACAATCTTGAAGATAGAAAATATGTCTTAAGTTTAATAGATGAAAAATTAAAAGAACTTCAATAATAAAGAGGAAATTGCAAACTATTTTGTGATTTCCTTATTTTTTTACTCCTATCCTGTAGAGACTTCTTCTAAAGTCTCATAAAATCAATTTAATTCTATGATCATATTCTATAAAAACATAAAAACACAAAAGCATAAAAACATAAAAACACTTGAACACAGGAACATAAGAACACTGAAACACAAAAACATAGAAACAGCGGAACATAAGAACATAGGAACGCAAAAACATAGGAACATAGGAGTGCAGAAGATTTTGGAGAGGAAATGACAATAAAACAATATATTTTTATTGAATAACAATAAAAATATATTGTAATTTGTTTAATGAGGATATATAATGCTCATATAGGAATAAAAATAGTTTAAATATACGAGGTGAATTTATATGAAATACTATGGGAAAAAATCATTATCTCAAGCATTAAAAATTATGTTAGATATTTTATTAGTAGGAGGTGCTTTATATTTTTTTCAAGCATTAAAACAAGCTTTTAAATTGAAAGGAGAAATAACTAATTTAGAAAGCTTTGGAGTATTTTTATTACTTATAATTGGTTGTTTTTGTGTGTTTATTATAGTTTTTAATATAAGATCTATAATGGATAGTTTAGTTAAAGAAAATCCATTTACAAGAGAAAATGTTAAAGCGTTAAAAAGAATGTCAATATGTTGCATTACAGTAGCTACATGCTATATTATAAATCTCATAATAAATTTTTCTAGCGGACAATATAAACTTATTTACATTGATAACACAGGAATCCATACTGATATGGAGTTTTTAATATTTATTTTTGCTGGATTATTTATATATGTTTTATCAAAAGTCTTTGAAAATGCAATAGAATTTAAAGAGGAAAATGATTATACAGTGTAAGAGAAAGGGGCGTAAATATGCCTATAATAGTAAATTTAGATGTTATGATGGCTAAAAGAAAGATGTCTTTAAATGAATTAGCAGAGAGAGTAGGAATTACGAATGCTAATCTATCTATATTAAAAAATAATAAGGCTAAGGCTATAAGATTTTCAACCTTAGAGGCTATATGCAAGGAGCTGAAGTGTCAGCCGGGTGATATTTTAGAGTTTGTAGAGGAGGAATAATGTGTGGGTTAATGTAATTCCATCAAAGGGAAATGATATCTTATGTAAAAAGTTAGATAATGCTTTTGGATTTATAAAGTTTGAATGTGAAAATGAGAATGGTATAGAAAAAATCATTAAACTTATTGTAAAAGAAGACTATGATGTAAGATTTAAGTTTAAATCTAATAAGCTTAATAATGAGGAATTGTTTTATTTTATAGAAATAGAGAATGAAGAGGGATTTTTTAATATACTTACGGAGGATAAATTTTTAATGCTTTCCTATGGAGAAAGTTCTAATCTTATGAGGGCAGTAGAGGCTATGATAGATTTAGATATAGGATATGCTTCTTATAATATATTAGAAACCTTTGTGAACCTGCCTCAAAACTCTCAGTGGTTTAAATATATAGTTAGCAGGAAAAAACGAAATAAAAGAATGGTAGAAAAAGCTTCAAGTAGTAATTCTATGATAATTATATATTCATTAGTGTTAACAATATTATTTGATTTTCTTATAGGACAAGTAGCTTCTGATTTAAGACCATTAGGGATAAATATTGCCATTTTCAATATATTATTTCTGACTTGCTTTTTTATAAATAATAAAAATAAAATAAAGAAAAGTATCCTAGGTTTGGGTTTTCTTATCTTAAGTCTTGTTACTTCATTTTACTTTGGGATATATAATGTAGCTTTTATAAAATGGATAAACGTACTACTTCTACCTGTCATAAATATTCTCTTAGCAAATGCTCTAGTTAATGATTTCAGTATATCTTTTAGGTCTTTAGGAGCATTTTTATCTGAAACTATACTTACTCCATTTATATTCATTAAAATCAGTTTTGGAAAATTTAAAAATACTATAAAAATCAATAAAAAAGAAGGAACACATAGAGACAGTATTAATGCAGTAATAGTAGGATTTTTGATATTTATACCTTTTGCAATTATATTGATAAGCCTACTTTCCCAATCAGATTTATATTTCAGTCAGTTTATTTCTTCGATTTTTTCAAGTTTAAAACAATTATTTAACTTTAAAAATATAGGGCTAGAACAATGGATATTACGAATGTTATTAATGATTTGGATATTTTTATATAGTGTGGCGGTTTTCCTTGGAACTAGTGATTATAAAGCCTCGCCTAGAGTAAGTATCAAAAAAACTATATCACCACTAATAATTATAAGTTTTCTTATATCATTATTAGGGTTATATACTATCTATACATTAATACAAATTCCTAATTTATATATAAATAAAAATTCAATAGGAGCGCTGTATTCACAATATGCAAGAGAGGGCTTTATGCAGTTAGTTGTTGTAGTGATAATAAACTTTATAATTATAGCTATATGTAGCTTTCTTACAAGAGATGTTGTCTCTAAATATAGAAACATCTTAAAAATACAATACACATATTTAATTTTATTAACTTCAAATATGATTATTTCATCTAACTATAAAATGAATATGTATATAGATAAATATGGCTTTACAAGATTAAGATTTTCTGTAAAAGTTGGTTTAGCCTTTTTAGGAATAGTATTTCTTCTATATATAATTAATATATGGAGAAAGATTGCATTTAAACATGCATTGATTATAACATTGTTCGTGTTTTGTGCTTTTATAAATATAATAAACGTAGATGGGTATATAGCTAAACAAAATCTAGAACAATATAAAGTAACAAAAACAATAGACATAGAATATATCACAGAAGAGTTGTCCATAGATTCATTAGTAGAGATAAAGAAGGTAAAAGATGAGACTGCATATTCTGAATTAAAAGAGAGCTTTGAACAGGCTTTAAGGAAAAGATATAAGAATGAGGGCTTTAGAGAGTTCAATATTAACAAATATAGATTGTGGAAAGTAGAATAAGGAGAAGTCTACATGTCTAAGAAGCTTGGAGTGGTAATATTACTAAGTTTATTAATATTATTATTAATTGATATACCCATACTTATAAAGGGATCTGTAGGTTTGGGATTATGTGTAATGTTCATTGTCTGGATATCAATTGAATATAAATCTATAGGTAAATTCGAGTTTTTAAAAACAAGTTTATGGTTTTTTACTTTTATATTTTCATTTAGTTTGATAATTGGGATAGTAAAATATATAGATGAAAAAAATTTTTATAAAAGAACAATAGGAATAGATATACCTAAATACTCCTCAATATTAACAGAAAAAGATACTCATGGAGGATTCAATGGGGATGGGGAGTATTTCTCTATAATAGAAATTAGTGATTCGGATAAAGATGAGTTTATTAATGACATAAAACAGAACAGTAGCTGGTATGGATTACCTATAAGTGCTGAGAAAAAAAGAAAAATTTATTTTGGAGATAAAGAGTATATATATGGAGAGTATCTAGGTAAAATTCCTAGAGATATCAAAAATGGTGCTTATTATTTTAGAGATAGGGCTGCAGAAGAATATCCAGATGATAGTATGAATATGGCAGCTTATAATTTTGATTTTGGGGTTATGGATTATGATAAAAATATTCTTTATATCTATGTTTTAGATACTTAAATAATATTAAATACTAGAGATTTGCTAGTTTAGTGATACAATCATATGAACACTATTCCTAGTGTATCAATAATAAGAAAACAAAGAAACTAAAAGGAATTATTAGATAAATAAGAATAATTTAATATAACTAGGAATATAGAGAAATATTATGTATTGTAGAGGTGGTAAGATAAAACACGTCGCAAGAACAACAAAACATTTCAGATAAGAAATAAATCAACAAAAATTGATTAAAAAGAAATGAAAAAACTTGTTGACAGAGAAAAGTGTATATGATAAGATAACACTTGTCGCTGAGAGAGATTAGCGAAGAAGAAAAAATGGTCTTTGAAA